>NZ_BAAILP010000027.1:0-35598 GCF_054589055.1 Novosphingobium sp. 11B
AGCTTGGCGATGCGGTCTCCTACACCCTCAACCAGTGGGAATACCTGACGCGCTACGTCGAAGACGGCAGGATGCCGATCGACAACAATCTTCTCGAACGCGACATCAGGGTTTTTGCAACGGGACGAAAATCCTGGCTCTTCTGCGACACCGTGGAAGGCGCACGGGCGAGCGCCGTCACCTATAGCCTGATGCTGACTTGCCGCGCCTGCGGCGTCGAGCCTCTCGCGTGGCTACGCCATGTTCTCACTGAACTGCCCCAGCGACCTCTCGACGCCGATATCGACGACCTGCTGCCATTCAACTTCGAAAAACACGCCTGACCTGCCGACGTCGCCGCGGTGGCCTGTCTCGTCCAGCGTCAACTGTGATGGCCGCACTGCCTCCGGAAGCAACTTGTTACGAAATGCGCGCTTACCCCCTTTCCGCCCACTGCCGAGACATGGGCGCGAACCGTGGTGCTATCGATGCTGTAATGCCGCTGTCCGCCATGATCTCGGCCAGCGTAACCGAAACGGCTTCCCAGACCCCGGCCTCACTCCAGCGCCGAAACCGCCGGTAGATGGGTACGCATCCGGCGAGAGCCCTCTGTTGCTGATCGGCGCGGCCTCTCCGGCGCCACGCCCATCGAAATGGAACCACCAGATGAAAAGGGACCACGGCGCATAGACGGTAAGCGCCGACGGAACCCGGCCTGGTGCGGATTGGGGTGGGGTGAATTTCGCGGGGCAGATGGAGGCCTTGCGAGTGGATATCGAGCAGTCAAACGAGCCTCGTATGAGCCCGAAGCCTGGTTCACCGACGTAATCGAGCGTATCGGCAACATCGAGGTGATCCACGCTCGCTTCGCGGCACTCGCCAAGAAATGGGCGCCGCGCCCGCGGAAACCCAAATAACCCTACGGCAACGCCGCCTTCCGTCGGCGCTTACCATAGACGGGCCATCCGGCGAGATCGCCCCAAGGCGCCCCGAGTTCGGGCTGATAGGAAAGCGCTGCGGCCGCCCACTGCGTCGCAGACCAGATGCCCGCAAGGATTATGGCCAGCACCACAATCAATTGGCCAATAAGAAGCTTGGTCGGGGTCACGAGGATCTCCAGTCGCTGCTCAGCCGGGCTGAACGAACAGACTGGAGCCTGCCTCTTATTGCGCCCTGGCGGCAGAGACCGTGCGGTGCCCAGCGGTACCTTTCAGGGCCATCCGGGCCCGGGACCGTTTTACGGGAGCGGAACGTCAGGCAAACCGCACCCGCCTCGGATCGAAGGCGGGGCGATGCGAGACTTTCGAGACTACAGCGCCGCAAAGGAGGAAAACCGGCCGGCAGCCGAGCACAGGAAAAAGCTCTGCGGCCGTGATGCGATCACATTGGCGGCAATTCGGCCGCGATGATCGCCGACATGGTCAGTCCCGGCGATAACGACCGCGGCTCGCGAAGCGAGACATCACGCGCGAATAGCATGGCTAACCCTCGCGGCCTTGCCTACGTGGCGCACCCTTCGCTTGGCCAAATCGAACCTGCCCGACAGGGCAGACCAGCCAGCAACTGCCGGCTGACCGGATTGGTCCGGCCCAAAACACAGGCACTGTCTCGAACGGGGCATCGTGTGATGCTGGCCGCCTTTCATAGCCGGGACCAAGTTGTGCGGGGCCCTTCCACCTCACCGATAAGCGGGCAGGGCTATCGACCGATGTTGCGACCGCTCGTCGAAATCGCCGCGCATGCTCAGACCCGCGCGATCATCCTTTGCGTATCCATCGGTTGGAATGCCCCTTGCGCACGATCGGGCCGTCGCAGCCCCGGCAGAGGCGCACATACATGCTGCCATTCCATCGATCCTTCCCTTTGGCAGGGACATGACGGTTCATCAGGCACTTGAGAAATTGAAACACGAGATTGATCCTGGGGGGGATAGTCAATGCATTGCCGATACCGGCGCGTTGAAATGCTGGGCCAAAAGATCAGACGGCCGCAGCAGGAGGTCCCTGCCGCGGCCGTCGTCATTCGCTGTTGCGCAAGCGAGCGGATCAGGATCCGTTCGACTTGTTGTCGTCAACCGCCTTGTACACGCCGAAACCGGCGGCGCCGGCTGCGAGCAGGCCAAGGACGACGACGCCGCCGTCAGCCTTGTTCTTCGCCTTCACGGCGGCCGAGCGACGCTCGCCAACACCGCTCAGGCTGCTGATCTTGCCAACCGAGGCTGCAGCCGTGGTACCGGCCTGAGCCGCGACCGGGGCAGCCAGCACTGCGGCGGCGCCGAGTGCGAGCATGGTCTGCTTCAGCTTCATGTGACCTCCTTCATCGTAGCCATCTGGGGGGCGCTTACCATCTCAGCCCCCAGACCGCTGAAAGTATTTGATCCGAGATGGTTCCATTGTGCATTCCAACGCTTCGGCATGCACGTCAAGCGCGCCGGTCTGCCGCCCGAGCAGCGGCCGTTCTCTGCAGGGACGACTTTCGCTACGTGAAACCACGCAATACCCGCACTATCCGTCCGCTTGGTGAGGTGCATTGAGGAGGGAGAGACGAATGCGCCCGCGGGTGCCGCCACCACGAAGGTCGCGATTATCGCGACGCTGTGACGTTTCCGTCACAATACTGGTCCGCGCAAAGCCCACGTCCCAACATTTTGAACGCAACGCCTCTTACGCCCGCGGCCGATTCGCCTAGGCTAATTTGTCACCAGCCCATGTTCGATCTGGCAGTTAGAGCACCGCTTTTTGAAGGTGCCCCCCTCAGTTCTGGAGTTACAGAACCACGGTGTCTTCAGAACGAACTGCAGTCGCGTCAACCATTGGCGGATCACAGCCAATCCTCTCCATAAAATACGGGAGGAATTTAACACAATGCTGCAAGTGCGTTCAATCGCCGCTCTGCGAGGGGCATGACAAAGCCTATGACTTGCGGCGTTTAGGCACCACGCACGCTAGCTGATCTCCGGCCCCGCCTCCCCCGCCGAAGGTTTCCATGTCCGGCGCCGCCACAGACGATCCCCGCCCCTCTCTCGGTGCCGATCTGGCTCGCAAAGTCTGAGCGCCAGAGGACGTGCATGAAGGCACGGAATTTCTCGATCAGGGCATAACTGCCCCCTCCGCTTCGATCCTTCGCGCGATACCCACGTCCCCGAACACCTACGATGGGGTGTCGACGTGAGCCTTGCCAAGATCGCCCGATATCTTCGAGCCGAATCTCGAAGTCTGATCGGTGCTACCATCGCAAACTCAAAAACGTTTACGATGGGTGGATCACGCAAGAAGCAATCCCGAAAACTTTCGGGTTTCAGATTAAACAGGAACTGGCATGACATAGCGCGGGCACGTCCCATCTCGCAGCCGCCGTCTCTGTCGTCTCTATGAAGGCACAGGCAACGAAAAGGGTGTGAGATACCCGAGAAGTAGGCAGATGGGAAAGCAGCGCATCTCCCCCTTACACCGGGCGGATTTCGCTCAGTTTGCGTTCCCACGCCAACGCATGTTCCACGATCAAGCCTAGATCGTCGTACTGAGGCGTCCACGGAAGCGTCGACTTGATGCGCTCGTTGTTGGAGATCAGCGCATCGGGATCGCCTGCGCGGCGCCCCTCGAAGCGGCGGTCGATGGTGAGGTTGGTGACGCGGTCTACTGCATCCAGCACTTCAAGCACCGAGAAGCCGCGACCATAACCGCAGTTCATGGTCAGCGATTGCAACGGCTGGGCGATGATCGCCTCCAGCGCCAGAACGTGCGCACTGGCAAGATCCGAGACGTGGATGTAGTCGCGTACACCGGTGCCATCGGGTGTATCGAAATCGGTGCCGAATACGCCGACATGACTGCGTTTGCCCAGCGCCGCTTCCACCGCCACCTTGATCAAATGCGTGGCACCTGCGGTCGACTGACCGGTGCGGCCCTGCGGGTCGGCTCCGGCCACATTGAAATAGCGTAGCACGCAATAATTGAACGGGTGAGCGCGGCTGACGTCACCCAGCATCGCTTCGGTCATCAACTTGGACATGCCGTAGGGGTTGATCGGCTCCTTCGGCGCATCCTCGGTCACGGGCGACACTTTGGGGATACCATAAGTCGCCGCTGTCGAGCTGAAGATGAAGTGCGGTACGCCCGTCGTTATTGCCGCTTCGATCAGGGCACGGCTCTTGGCTGTGTTGTTGTGATAGTACTTGAGGGGATTCTCGACCGATTCCGGCACCACCACCGAACCGGCGAAGTGCATGATCGCACCTTTGCCGTCACCCATGCCCTGGTCAGCAAAGATGCGGGCGAGCAGGTCTGCGTCTTCGATATCGCCTTCATAGAAGGCGACGCCTTCGGGAATGGCGAAGCGGAAACCGGTGACCAGATTGTCGATCACCGTCACGGACCATCCTGCGTCCTTTAACGCCAGCACTGCATGGCTGCCGATATAACCGGCGCCGCCGGTAACGAGGACGGGATGCTTGGTGGTCATGAATGTCCTTGATAAAGCGGGGTCGTTGAGAGTGTGGCGGAAGACCCAGAGCTAACGCACTAGATGCGAAATGTCTCGATCCTGTTACGAACTTCTATCGAATTGAACAGATCGCGGATGAGCGCGCGACAGGCCTGGCGATGTCCACTCCATCCACACGGATCTCCCTTCAGAGTTGCCTGTACCGCATCACGGTTGTCGGCAGATAGCAGACATGCCCACTCGGCATATTGTATACATGTAAGGTTGCAATGACTTTCCACCACAACCTAATGAGCAAGAAAGAGAGGTTGTCACGGGTGCGATGGACCCATGTACGATGACCCTATGGTGCGGTGCAACCACGCAGCTGATGAGCCGTGCGGGTTCACGGTTTTTGCAGCAGTGCCTGCTGCCTCGTGGCGAAGCCAATAAGCCTGGGCATCGGGGAGTACGAAGACGCTAGCCGATTTCCGGCCCCTGCCGACCCCGCTGCAGGGTCCAGTGTGGCATGGTGTCATCTCGAACAATCCCCGCGCCCTCTTTGCCGACCTGCCTCGCGAAATCACGGCTCCAGGGGACGAGCGTAAAGTCACGCGCGTACTCGATCACCGAATAACTGCCCGCCTCCGCTTCGATCCTGCGCGCGATGCGCCCATCTATGCGCACCTCGGATGCGGCCTCAACATAAGTCTTGCCAAGGTCGCGGGATACTTCCTCAGCCAGACGCAACAGCTCTCGGCGCTGCAGTTGTTCGAGCGCACTGCGGCGCAGCCTGAATCCGTGCGCATCTTCGTGCGCGAGATCCTGCTCCACCAGCCATTGCCGCCGGACGGCAAGAGCACCGCGCAGCTCGCGTCCGAAACCCTGGTCACGCGCGCCGGATACATGGGGATCGGAAATCTCGTGATCGAGCCATGTCACGCCGTCCAAGGTCGCCAGCTGCGCCAGCGGTCGCTTCGCCAGGACCTCAATCTCCACCGGGTAGTCACGCAATCGTCGTTCCTCGAGCGCGCCGACCCGCTCCAGAAAATCTCCCGGAATCGTCCACGTGCCCGCCGCATCTCCTTGCGTGATCAAACCTGCTCGGCGGAAGACCTCCAAACGCTGTTCGTAAATCAGGGTCTGCGCCGTGCTCGCGTGCGGATCGTGACGAAGATGGAGGCGCTGGGAATACTCCCCGAATTGGCCGCTGCAACCGTCCCGATCGTGTGATCAATGCTGATGGTCCCGCTTTCCTGTGCCGGCACCGCGCGGATAACAGCCTGCTCTGCAATCTCGCTGCCGGATCCCATCACTCCAAGATCAAGATAGTGCATGTGGCCATCGACAGCGTCCACGAGCAGGAATTGACGCTGGCGGTGCTGGTCACGAACGCCGTACATCTGCACTTTGCCAATGAGCGGGCCGGCGGCAGGCGTGTGGACGCGAATCTCGCGCTCCAACCCCGAACGGGTCAATTCGCGCTGCATCACGCGGATGACATCGGCGCGCTCACCCATTTGCGTTAGAGTGCTTTCGATAGCGACGTCGAGGCGCCAGCGCTGCGGGCCTGCGCTGCGGGCAAGCTCCATGGCTTCCAAGCCGGTGCAGTCGCCTGATCTCGTAAGCGCGCCAGATCGGATCCGCCGCTTCAGGCATGACGCAGCGCTCGCTGTCCAGACGCGCGAGAAGCCGCCGATCGATTGCGGTCAGGCGCTCCTGGTCCGCATCCCGGCTGAGGCGGGCCTCGATGTCCTGATCGGACGCCAGGCCAAGCTCACGAGTCGCCAGTTCCGCAGCGCGCTCGCGCAGGCCGTGCGCGAGGTAGTCGCGGGCGATCACCAGATCCCTGCCCTTGTCATCCACCCCGCGCACCACGACGTGGGTGTGAGGGTGAGGTGCACAAGGCTCGTCTTGACGACGGCGCGGCGCGACCTCGAAAGGCCTTGCGAATTTCGCGTAGAAAGCAGTCTTCCAATCGCGGCGGCGCGACCGATCCGACTGCCATCGAAGCGCGTGCCCGAGCGCTTCGCCCTGACGCCGTGAACCCGGGCGCCGGCGTCCACTCGTGCTGCGTACTCGCGCGTCGCTTTGCCGGTATTGCCCTGCCGCCCGAGGCGCGGCTCGAATTCGTCATCGCTCATTGCATTGCCCGCCCGTTCCGGGCGTCTCGCGGCTGCCCCCCGCCTGTTTCGCGTATCTCGTGCAATAAGCATTTCAGGATAAGGGGTTGCATGTCGTTTGGAGACACAGCTTCTATCTTGTTAATCGCCTCGATCTGCTCCTCCCGCCCCGCTTGGCCGATCTGCCGCGGCAATGCCAAGAGTGCTATCCGGTCGCTGGCATCATCGGCCCCCAAAAGCCGGCATATCAGGTAACCGCGAAGGCGCG
The DNA here is from genome assembly GCF_054589055.1 of Novosphingobium sp. 11B. Taxonomy (NCBI): domain Bacteria; kingdom Pseudomonadati; phylum Pseudomonadota; class Alphaproteobacteria; order Sphingomonadales; family Sphingomonadaceae; genus Novosphingobium; species Novosphingobium sp. 11B. The sequence continues at coordinate 6,793 of NZ_BAAILP010000027.1, forward strand.
CTGCTGTCTCTCGGGCTGGCACAGTGTCCGGCATCATCGCGCGCATCTCGGCGCCCGGTCAGCGGGCTTGCAGGCCCGCTCGGGAACATCGATTTGGTACGCGCCATTGATTAAGTCACCCTCCCAAATTCGCGTAATTCCTGGCAGGGAACTTTGCCATTTCGGCCGAAATCCGCAGCGTTCGATCCGCTGCCGAGGCGAGCCGGCCGGAAGGCCTGGCTTCGCTTCTTCTGGCGCCGGGTCAGGTCGGTGCAAAGTCGCTGCACTGGCGCTTTCAGCACCGCGCCGAGTTCCTCGATGCAGCGAAAAGTCGGCAATTCGCCGCGTCAAAGGCCCTTGATGACGTGGCACGGCGAGGGCCGGTGGCAAGCGTCCTGATGTTCCCTGGAAACTGCAGGCGCACCTCATGGGAGCGCGCTGAACAGCCGTCCTCTTCGAGCATGTCGTGAATCACTTCACTGCCTGTCCGCCTGGCCTTCTTCGTCATCGTCATGCTCATTGTCACCGTGTCCTGCCCACAACAAAGACGCTGATCGCCATGCCAGCGTCGGACATTGCCACGCCCTGGATAAGGGCATGGCGAGACCTGCTGCACACCCATCGCGGGGCGTTCGATGACGCAATGGGGAGCGCCGGCAGACGTCCGCAATCCGCGGCCGGTCCCGCCGCATGCGGCACAGCGGGACCGGCTTTGCGAGAAATGGGCAGGAAAGTTAGTCCTGCCGCTGCCCGCATGAAAGCAGCCAGTCCGCAGCCTTGCTTGCTGCGCTCGCGGCGCGAAAAATCGCCTTTTCGTCAGCGCGAATCAGGTGAAGCCACGTCGCAATGTAATCGGAATGCCGGACGCTGGGCTCGATACCCAGCGCTGCGCAAGTGAACGCTGATGTGAGTTCGGCCGTTAATTCCTCCCGGGCGTAAGCCTCAGATCCGAAGTGACCAGTCTGATCGCGCTCCAGGCGTCCCTTGCCGCCGACCCAGTGGCCCAGTTCATGCAGTGCCGTCCGGTACCAGTCGGCGGGCTCGGGAAAGGCTGCCTGAGGAGGCACCTGCACATAATCGAAGCCCGGCGCATAGAAAGCGTCTACGCCGCCCACCCGGAAATCCGCGCCCGTGTCGGCAATGAGCCGGTCCGCCTGCCCGATCGCCAGAACCGGATCGGGCAGTTCAACCGGCGCCGTCAGATCATCGCAAAGACCTTCGCACTGGTCCAGATTGAAAACCACAAACCTTTTCAGAAACGCAATCGTTTTCGCCTGTGCGCCCTCGCTCTGGGCCCGTGCTGCCTCATCCCTGGGGACGAACCTGTCAGCGTAGCACACAGTGGTGCCCTTCTCGCCGCGCCGGACGTTGCCACCAGCCGCCTCGGCCTGCCGGTATGTAAGCCAGCGCTGCGAGGAGAACCCGTTACCCGCTCCCGCTGCCCATAAAATGAGCACATTTATCCCGGAATAGTAGCGGCCCGACGCCGCATTTCTCGGCATCATGCAGGGACAACGCGAAGGATCCCACGGCTTCACCCAAGGCAGGCGCCCGTCTTCCAGCTCGGCGATGATCCGCGCGGTGACCTCACCATAGAGGCTGTGATGGCTCATCTTCTCTGCTCCTTTCTCAACCGCCATTGACCGGCGCCAGGGTGGCGGGGGGCGGCAGGAGCATGCTCGACAGCCCCGCCGGCCTAAGGCGGGGCGCACCTGCAAAGGCCGAAATGAAATGGAGGAGCCGGGCGCGAAGCGGACGGGTTGCGGCCCGGCGAGGCGGGGCTACAGGGCAGCGACGCCCCCCGCCACTTTGGAGCCGACAAGGCCCAGCGCCGCCGCGCGCCCGCGCGGCGCCCGCATGCGGGATGCCCAGGGCATCCCGAGCGAACCGCGATGCGGGACGAGACTTTCGCGCCAGGGATCGTTGCGGCCTTGCCGGCGAGACGCCGCCAGGCGGCTCGACTGGAGCGTCAGCGAAAGCAGAGCCCGGCCCGGCCCTGGGGCCGGGGGCGCCCCTGCTAAGCTTCAGCGCTGCGGATGGGAGAAGGAAAGCACCTGCATCGGCATTCTTGCCTGATGACGCGGTGTAGTGTCTGCCCCGAAGCAGGCGGGCTCACACGGACGGGACTTACTGCCGGGTCAACGGGAGTTCGATCGGCTCCTGCGCCAAAGCGTCTGCCATAATCAATTTTCTAAGCTGGACGAAGAACTCCAGCAGCTCGAATTCATCCTGCGGCCAGCCGCTGAAGAATGCATTGTCTAGCGCACGATTGACCTGCGCGATTCCCACGCAATCGCTGTCATTGTCCATTTGCAAACCGCCTCCGGATATCATCGCCCTTCAGCGTAGGGGCGAATGCATATCTATCTGAAGTTACAATTGCGAAAGCCATTGTGCTTCCATTTGCGGTGCCGCCACGCCTGATTTACGGAACCGCTACTATGGCCGGCCGCTTGCCTGTCGCAGGAACGCGTGAGGGATGGCCCCTCCTGTCACCAAACAGGATCTCGCTGAATTCTGCGCACTGCGCGACAATACCCCGGCTTCTACTGGGAGAACCGTGATGGGGCGGCGAGTTCGCAGGGATTTGCACCATTCCGCTCCGGCAAGCGGCTGCTTGCACTGTCCATAACCAGGCGAAGTGCAGTGTCCGAGGCCCTCGCGGCGGCGACTTTTCCGGCTGCAGCCCGCAGTTCTCAGCAAGGGCTGCTTTGTGAGGGAGCAACGAAGGGAACATCGAGATGGGAAAATTGACCGTTTTTCACGTCCGCGCAGCCAAGAACGGGCGTCACTGCGATGGCGACGGCCTCTACCTTATGGTCAATGGAAATCGCGCACGCTCGTGGGTGCTGCGCATTCAGCATCAGGGACGGCGGCGCGATATCGGCCTGGGGTCAGTCGATCTTGGTCGCCGCCGCCAGGATGATCCGGTCCATGCGGTAGAAATCTTGCGCAGGAAAGTGCTCACCCTTGCCGAGGCTCGCGACAAAGCCGCAATCCTGCGCCGGCTGACGCTCGCTGGACTCGATCCGGTGGCCGAGCGCGACCGCGAGGTGCGGCGCATTCCCACTTTCGCACAAGCCGTCGATCTGGCGCACGCGGAGCTCTCGAGGGGGTGGACCGCCAAGCATGCGGCCGATTTCAAATCGACCATGCTCAGCTATGCTATACCCACACTTGGCAGCCACAGCGTCGACATTATCGACCACGCCATGATCCGGGCCACTCTGGCTCCGGTATGGACAGACAAACCGTCTACCGCAAAGAAGGTGTTCACCCGCATCAATCAGGTGCTGGCCTATTGCCATGCGACCGGCTTGCGCACGCAGGACGTCCCGCAAAAACAGGTCGTTCGCCGGGGCCTCGCGCGCCAATCACAAAGTCAGCACCATCCGGCTGTCCCATTCCGACAGGTGCCCTTGTTCATGCATGACCTGCTTGGCGGAACCGAAAGCTCCGGACGGCTCGCACTTGCCTTTGCAGCGCTGACCGCTTCACGCAGCGGGGAAGTGCGTCAGGCAACCTGGGACCAGATCGACCTCGACACTAAAATTTGGTCTAAGCCTGCGCACATCATGAAATCGCGTCGAGCAAGCAGCGTACCGCTAAGTGAAGCCGCGCTCGTCATCTTGCGCCGGGCCGCAGTGCTGAGAGGCAAATCGCACGTGGTATTCCCAGGGCGCAGCGGTGCTTTGCTCAATAACGGAGCCCTTCGCAACTCAATGCTCGCACAAGGATGGGGCCATGCGACGGTCCACGGACTTCGTTCAAGTTTTCGGGATTGGGCCGCAGAAGAGATGCCTGCCATACCCGCAATGGTCGCCGAATTGATACTCTCGCACAGCGTGCTTTCGCAAACCGAGAGAGCTTATCTGCGAAGCGACCTCACCGCCATGCGGCGAACACTGATGGAAGCCTGGGCCGCATTCATCATGCCCCAACCCGAGAAGCCCGCCAGCGGCGCTAGCGCCCCGTGTTCGGGCCCTCTCACGATCGATCGGTGAACTGCCAGCAGGCCGCCATCTTGCTGGCGCGGTGTAGCCGGTGAAGGTCAAACCTTCAGCCGGCCGACCCACGGGATGGTCCCGGCTACTTGACCCACTGCCGGGCAAGCCCCCATGTGATCAGATATTTTCCCGCATCACGCTCATTGACATAGATGTGGGCGAGCGTGCGGCCATAGGCATCCTTGCCGAGGCGTTCGATGGTCACATGCCCCTGACCGATCAGGTTCTTCAGGGCATCGCGGCTCTCGTTCCCAAGCTGGAAGTCGCACCATGGCGGGTTTTTGGAAGCCGCCAGCTGCTTGCGCTGCGCCTTCTCGCAGCGTGCAGAGCCATCAAGTTCTGGGGCATCGATTCCCGCCAGCCGCACCCGCTCCCCGCTGCAGAGACGGATGGTATCGCCATCATGGATCGACGAGACGCAAATGCCGGAAGCGGAGGCAGACGCTGCGGCGATCGCCAGTAGGAGGGACATCGCAGCGATGTAACTGGCGCTACGATTGCTGTCGCATGAAAATAGATCCAGTCCGGATCAAAAGGCTGTCCGCCCGCGTGGCCAGGCGGCAACGCTTGGCGCGTGGAGTGTCCCCGCGCCAAGCGTGCATGTCGGGAGCGGTCATCATGCGGCGGCAGATTTCAGAACGCCACGCTCAGCCCCGCGCGCGCCGAAAAGTCCGTGCCGGAGCTGGTCTGCTCGCTTCGTGCCGAGATTTTCCAGGTGAAGTCATAGCCGCCTGCCAGCATGCTCACTTCGCCGATCCATGCGCCTTTAAGGCTGTCGCCGGCGATCGTGAAGGCATCGCCCGCATCGTAGCTGTCACCGCCGTTGAAGTAGGCCGTCGTGCTGCCGAGCTTTCCGGCCAGGACCTCGCGCCGCCCGGCTTCGAGTTGGAAGGTCAGCGGACGCCAGTCGGGCGAGATCGTGCCCAGCGAGTAGGAGGCCGTGACCGTCGGAGTGGCGGTCAGCATCTTGCTGGTGCGGCTCGCGACGGTGAGCGCCATTGCGTCGCTGTCGGCGGTTTCGGCATAGCCGTCTTCCTTGAGCCACATCTGCTCCAGCTCGAGCTTGGGCTTGAGGCTGAAGCGGCGTGACATGTCGAAGCGGTACGAGGCACCGGCCAGGCCCGAGAACAGCCAGCCCTTCCAGCTGCCGTCGGCCGAATACGAGAAGTCGGTATCATCGATCGTGCCGGTATAAGTGCGGGTCGAATCGATCGAGATGCGCGAGGCGCCGACGCGCGCCCAGGCAAGCAGCGGGCCGTTCTGGGTCCGCCAGAATAGGCCAAGGTCATGCTGGCCGACGTCGAGCTTTCCGGTCCCTCCGTTGTTCTTCACCGTGCCCTGCATCCAGGCATAGGAGACGCCGAAATTGCCGAGATCGGTATGGCGTTCGACGCCGCCCGACAGGCCCCAGCCATTGGCCTTGTATCCGGCGGTGCCGGTCGCATCCTTGCTGGCGCGCCAGTAGATCGGCTCGAACCAGCCGCCGATGTCGGAAATGTCGAACAAGGAGGTGTCGTCACTGATATGGCGCGCGGCGAGGCGGTCAGCAGTGGTCACCGCCTTGAAAACGCCGCCGGCGTGGTCGGGCAGCAGGCCGCCGATCTGATCGCGCAAGCTCGCCGAATCCTCGACCTGGAGCAGGCTGTCGGTCATGTCGTCGTCGTTCTGCGCGGTCGCGTAGACCGCATCCCAGGCCGAACCTTGCGACTTCGTGAGGCCCAGTTCCTTCGTGGTCTTGCGCGAAAGGGTCAGGTAGACGTTGTCCTCATCGCTGGTAACCGCGCCATTGTAGATGAAGGGCGTATCGACCGACGAGTTGAGGGCGCCCTCGATCGTCAGATTGTCCGAGGTGAGTACGGTATAAGTGCCCTCAGCGGTCGCCAGGCTGTTCACCGTGGCCGAAACACTGGCGCCGTCCGCCAGCGTGGCGCTGTCGACCTCGATCGTGGAACTCTCGTCCCCATCGACATAGACACCGATCGTGCCGCCCGAACCGACCGTGAGAGTGCCGAAGTTGACCGTGGTGGCCTTGTCGGGGATCAGGGTGCCGCCGTTGACGGTGACCGCGACATTGTCGGCGTTGGCGAACTGGCCCGAGTAGGTGGCGGTGTCGTTGATGGTGACCGTGCCGGTCTCGCCCGCGAAGTCCATCGTGCCCGTGTAGCTCGATTGGCCTGACAGCGTCGCCGTCGCCAGCCCGCTGCCGAAGTAAACGTCGCCCTCGTAGACCGCTTTGCCTGACAGGCTCAGAGTATCGTCGCCCGCACCGAAGTACGTGTCACCCACGATCTGGCCGGTCGAGGCCGAAAGGCTGTCGTTGCCCGATCCCAGCAGGATGTTGCCGCTGATCCCGGCGTAGACCGTGGGATCTTCCTCGTCGTTGTCCTCGACATATTCGGCGCTCGTCTCGGCGTCGTCATCATTGAGGTACTGAATGATGGTGACGCCGGTGGTATTGGCGGAAAGATCAAGCGCGGTGCGGGTGTCGGTGCTCGAACCGCCCGCCGTGATGAAGCCGGTGTTCTCGATCGACGTCAGCGTGCCGGACAGGTCCCGGATCGCGGTCGTCGATCCCTCGCCGCTGGAGGTCAGCGAGGCCGAGATCGTGCCGCTGTTGTAGAGCTTGGTCACGGTGCTGCCCTCGTTGATCAGCAGCGCTGTCGCCGACTGATCGTAGGTCGTCGCATTGAGCGTACCCGACACGCCGATGCCGTCGGTCAGGGTCACGTTGCCGCCCTGCCCGCCGATCACCAGGCCATAGGCATCGGTGTTGCTGTAGTAGGAATTGGCGGTCACCGAGCCGTCGATGACGATCGAGTACGTGCCCATGTTCCCGGCGACCGCCCCGACGGTGATGTCGCTGCTGCCACCCACCTGCAGCGCCGGACCATTGCCGTAAGTGGTGATGACGCCGGTGCCCTCTTCGCTGTCATCGACACCGTCGCCGTCCTCGTCGTCGTTGTCATCGTCGCGGTCGACGGGAGGGGCAGCGATGTAGACGCCGCCATCGACATTCCCGGTAATCGAGACGGCCGCCGTGCCGGTCCGCAGCGCCGCGCGGGAGAGCACCTCGGTGGTTCCATTGTCGTCGGTATAGGAATAGCCCTTGGTCACCGCGCCCTGGATCGTGACCGTGCCGCTGACGTCGCCCGCCACATTGAGTGCGCTCGATCCCGAACCAACGACCGAGACCGAACCCTCGACAGTCAGGTCGCCGTCGATGCCCTGGGTGGAGATGCCAACCGCGTTGTCGCCGATCACCTTGATCGTGCCGGTGTTGGTGATCGAGCCGGTCCAGTCGCCGTCAAGGACGATCCCGCCGGAGTTCTGGCCCTCGACAGTGATCGCGCCCTCATTGAGGATCGTACCCGCCGCATCGCCGGTCACGTGAACGCCGTAGCGGTTGCCGGCCGAGGCGATGTTGTCGGTGACGATGCCGTCCGAATCGGTGTCATCGACGACGAAGTCCTCCAGCACCGTGATCGTGCCGTCCTCGCCGATATCGAGACTCGAATTCGTCCCGGCATTGATGGTGATGCCCGAGGCATTGCTGGAGCCACCCATCGCGAGAGTGCCACCCATGGTCACTGTCGAATTGCTATCGAGCGTGATGGCGCTGCCGCTGGCCAGCGTGATCGTGCCATTCTCACCCACCGTGACATTGCCCGCGCTCGAGGTCGAAAGCGCGCTCGTGGTGTCCTTGGTGATCGAGGTGTCGGCCAGCGACGGGGTGGCGGCGAGAGCGAGCGCCAGCGCGCCGAGGCCGGCGGTATTCTTGAGCGAATGCATGTCAGGTGTCCTGAAAGGATGAATATGCGTCATCTGGGTGAGAGGTCGGTTGCGCCTCAGGTAGCGATGCCGATGACCGCCGTGCCGGTGTACCCGGCGGTCAGGCTGCCGCTCAGGGTCGGCGTCTGCTGGGCGATCTGGGCCGAGGTGTTGTCGCCGAACACATTGTCCGACGAGAGCGAGATCGCGTTGTAATTGGCGATGCTGGCCGTGTAGCGGCTGTCGCCGGTGAACACGGCGGTGTTGTTGGCCGCCGGCATGGCCAGCTGCGAGATGAGCGCCGCCGTGCGTCCGGTGCTGGCCGAAGTCAGCCCGCCGGTGAACACCTCGAAATGGATGTGCGGCCAGCGCCCCGAATAGCAGGCGGGGTAGATGGTAGTGAAGGTGACTTTGCCGTCGCTGTCCGTCACCTGCACCCCGCGCAGATAGCTCTCGGTGGTGACCCCGCTGGAATAGAGCGAGTAGAGGCCGGAGGCGTCGCAGTGCCACACGTAGATCGCAGCCCCCTCAATTGGCGCGCAGCCATTGCTGACATCGACGAGTTGCAGCTCGATCTCGAGCTGCACGCCGCCCGCCGTATTGGTCGAGCCGATGAAGCTGGAACGGATGTCCGAGCGCACGACACCGCTTTGGGTGAGCACGTTCGAGATCGATCCGCTGGCGGTGTTGGTGCCATCGGCCGGGTAAGGCCCGTTGGTCTCGGTGGGATCCGCGATGCAGCTCGCATCCGAGCTCCCGCCCGAAGTGGACGACGAGGACGTACTCGAGGTCGTGGAACTCGAGGTGGAAGATGACGAGGTCGATGAGGAACTCGTCGATCCCGAATTCGAAGAGCCGGAGGAATCGTCTCCGCCGCATGCGCTCAGCGCCGCTGCGGTTCCCGCACTTGCCATGAAGGCCAGTGCACGGCGCCGGGCGAACATCTCGCGCCCTATCGCCTGAAGATCTTCGGCCAGGCCATGGCCGTGCGGCTCCCCGTGCGAAGCGCCCCGCTCCCGAAATCCCATCGCCGTCCTCCTTCGCGCCCGGCATGATGGCCGAACCTCACAGGCGAGGACTGTGCGCCGGGCGTTGCCCGGGGATTTCAGATGGATTGCACGAGAATTGCGATCAGTTTGCCGTTATCAGGTTGTCGGCGTGAGGCTGCCGGTCAGGCGGCCGGACGATCATCCATGACCGCCGGAACGAACAGGTAGCCTTCATTGCGAACCGTGCGGATGATGTCGCTGCCGCCCTCGCCATCGGAGAGCTTGCGCCGAAGACGCGAGAGCTGGACATCGATGGCACGGTCGTAATGATCCGAATCCTCGCCGCGCGACCAGTCCAGGAGCTGATCGCGGGTAAGCACCCGGCGCGGATGCTCGGCAAAGGCGCGCAGCAACCGGAATTCGCCATCGGACAGTGAAATCAGGGCATTGGTCGGATCGAACAGCAGCCGCAGGCCAAGATCCATGCGCCAGCCCGAAAAATGCAGGCAATCGCCCGAATCGACCTCGACCGCGCGGGCCGGGGCCGCCTCCGCCGGACCGGCGGAAGGCGCGGCTGCGGCCCGGCGGCGCAGCACCGTGCGGATGCGCGCCAACAGTTCGCGCGGGTTGCAGGGCTTGGCGAGATAGTCGTCCGCGCCCATCTCCAGCCCGACGATCCGGTCGACGTCGCTGCCAACCGCGGACAACATGATCACGGGCGGCGCGTCCGGCCCCATCTGGCGCAGGGCGGTCAGCCCATCCTCGCGCGGCATCATGACGTCGAGCACGATCAGGTCGAAGCTCTCTGCCGCCAGCAGCTTGCGCATCTCCAGCGGATCGGCGGCCGTCGTCGTGTCGTAGCCGTGCTTCGCGAGGAAGTCGCCGATCAGCGAGCGAATGCCCTCGTCGTCGTCGACGATGAGAATACGGGTGTGCAGGTCCATTGCATGCGGTTCTAGGATCATTGTGCGCTGATGAATAGTGCGTGTTCCGGGCGGATTTCAGCCGAGGTTACACGTTGCGACAGCCCTGAAATGTGGCTGCAAAGCGATGAAATCCACCCGCAACTTCCGCCCCCGACAAGCTGCGGCATGGACAGTCAAGCTTGCCGCGATACGTATCGGCCAGCCGTGTTCGCGGATCTTAGTGCGCCCCCCGCGCCCTTTCCCGCGACATGCGGCTCCGCTGCGTTCGAGGCCACCGTCCGGGATCCCACCGCCAAGGGGTCCCGCGGTGCCGGGGCCGTCGACCGAGCGGGTTCTGTAGTCGCACCCGTCCCGTTCGCCGGTGGCCCCGGAACTATTCGAAACGAAATTACTCAAAACGCTCTCCACGCGTCGGATAATTTCTTGATTCGGAGTCCGCAAAACGACACAAGTGCGTGGTACTTGCCGCATCGTCAGGTCGCCGAGCGCCCCAAACGTGCTAGCGGCCGAAAAGTTTCCAGCCGGATCCTCCGTTTTTCACGGAGCACGTCCGGCCCGATCCGGGGTGACCGTTCCCGCAGACCGCTTTGGTGGGCTGCGGGAACGCGGAGCGGGGACAGGAGGGACGTGTCCCTCTCTCCTGTCCCCGCTTCGCATATCGTGTCTCGACTCTATTGCTGCGACAATCCTTCATCTCGAATTCGCGCGCCGCGCATGGCAAAGCAAAAGCCATGACCCTTCCCGAGATCCCCCGCCGACTCGGCATGCCGCTGGCCATGCAGATGGTCGCGATCCTGGTATGCGCATTGCTCGCGGCGCAGGCGGTGACCCTGGCGCTCACGGTCATCCTGCCGCCGCGCCCGGCCGAGCGCTGGAATATGGACGAAGTCGCGGGCGCGCTGGGCGGCGGCCCTGCGCCCGAGCGCCTCGAACGCAAGACCATGAGCGGCCCGCCCGATGTCAGCGGGCAGGGCTGGCTGGTCTCCGAATCATCGCGTGACGCGCTTGCCCAACGCATCGGCCGGCCCGCGAACGATGTCGTGCTGGCCTTCTACACACAGCTGCCGGTCGGCGGCGTCGCCGTGCCCAGTGACGGCCGCTCGCCGCTTGCCGTGAAATCGTCCGCTTCCGGCGGCCTGTCCTCGCTGCTCATCGAGCAGGCGCAGGCGCAGGCCATTCCCGGCGGACCGCCCGCCGGAGGCGCCGCCGGCCCTTCCGGTATGCCCGGTGGCGGGTTCCCCGGTGGCCGCATGCCCGGCGGCAACTTCCCTGGTGGCGGGTTTCCCGGCGGCGCGGGTCCGCGCGTTCCCTCGCAGCCCGGCTCGGGAATGCCGCGCCCGGGCCTGCCCGGAGGCTCTATCGGCGGAGGAACTGGCGGCAGCGGCGCCACACGGCCGGGTGCAGGCGGAGGCGGTGGTCCAGGAAACGGTGCCGGAGACGGCGGCCGGCCCGTCGGCAACCCCGGCGCGATACGCGGACCAGGCCCCCTCGCCCAGCCCGGGCTGACGCCGGGCATCGGCTCGGCTCCGCCCAGCCCCATCATCGCCATCGCCCCGCCCGTCGCCCAGCCGAGCCCGGTCACCGAGCCGGTCGAGGAGACCCAGCCCCTGTCGATGCGCCTTGCCGCCCGGCCAGCTGTCAGCCCCGCCGCCATCACATCGACTGCCGCGCAGGCCGATCACCCGCAGCCTGCTGCCCGTCCCGCTGTGGCTACCATGCCTGACACCCCGCGCAGCGCACAGGCGGTTCCGGCCCTGCAGCCCATCCCCTTCCGCCGCGTGACGAGTTCGTTGTTCGACCTCGCCTCGCCGCCGTTCATCGAGGGCGACTTCGTCGCGGCATCCCGCCAATCTGACGGCACCTGGCTGGCGGTGGCACCGCGCGCAGAGCCGTTCCCCAATGCCTGGCAAACCCGGGTGATGCTGTGGTTCGCGCTCTCGCTTGCGATCGTCAGCCCGCTCGCCTGGCTGTTCGTACGGCGCATCGTCGTTCCGCTGCGCGATTTCGCGAAGGCCGCCGAGCAGCTCGGCCGCGATCCTTCGGCGACGATCCTGCCGCTATCCGGTCCGGCGGAGATCGGCCGTGCCGCCAACGCCTTCAACCAGATGCGCCACCGTCTGCGCGCCTTCGTGGACGATCGCACCGCAATGGTCGGCGCCATCAGCCACGACTTGCGCACCCCGCTCACCCGGCTGCGCTTCCGCATCGAGGACGTGCCCGACGAACAGCGCGAGGGCCTTCTGAAGGAAGTGACTGAAATGGAAGCGATGATCAGCCAGGTCATTGCCTTCATTCGTGACGCCTCAACGCCCGGCCCGCGCCAGCGGCTCGACTTCGCCGAACTGATCGCGGGCAGCGTCGCCGACTGGCAGCTCGTCGGCGCCAAGGTAGAGATCGAGCGCAACGCGCACATCCCGGTCGAGGTCGATCCGGTCGGCATCCGCCGCCTGCTCGGCAATCTGCTGGAGAACGCGGTCAAGTACGGCGACAGCGCCCGCGTGCGCGTCTCGCTGAGCGGCAACGAGGCTGTCGCCGAGATCGTCGATGCCGGACCGGGCATTCCCGAGGATGAGTTCGACCGGGCCTTCGAGCCGTTCTACCGCAGCGATGCGGCGCGCAAGTCGGGCCGGAACGGCAGCGGCCTCGGCCTTGCGGTCTGCCGCTCGATCGCACGGGCGCACGGCGGGGATGTGTCCTTCGCGCATGGGCAGGATGGCTTCGTAGCCCGCGTGAGCGTACCCGCCGCGTTTGTTTCGACCCTGCGCAAAGCCGCCTGAGCGGAGCGTCGCCACCATGCGCAGGCATTGTTTCGCCCTGGGGGCAACGCTGGCCCTTTCGCTGCCCCTGCAGCCTGCCGCCGCGCAGGATGTGAGCGATGCGCCTGCGGTTGAACAATCGAGCGACGGCGCCGACGCAAGCGCGACGCAAGTGGCTCCGGTACGATGGACGGCGACGGCATCCGGCGGCATCAGCGCGCGCGACGACGGGCCCGACGGCAGCTGGCAATCGCTCAGCCTGACGCGGATTGTTGGCCGCGGCTACGTGCGCGCCAGCACGATGCGCTACCACGGCACCCTGCAACAATCAGACGCCGCGTTACCCTCGGATTATTACGTCGGAACGCTGGGAGCCGGCGGCAACTTCGACAACTGGGTGGTTGACGGATGGGTCAGCTACGGCAGACAGGACTACGGCAGGATCAGCACCTCGCTCGGCAGTCGCGCCAGTACCGGCGCCAAGGGCAGCGACTATTACGCGATCGGGGGCGATTTCGGCAAGGTGCTGCCGCTGGGGGCGCGGTTTTTCCTCACACCGCTTGTCGCCGCCTCGTTCGCCGATGGAAAGCTGCTGCGCCCCGCGCCCGATGGACTGGGCCTGCGCGACCAGGAAACCGACGAGCCGACGTGGTCGGCCAATGCCGCGATGCGCGTCGATTATGCATTCGGCAGCACCCGTGAACATTACGCCGGGCTGTCGTTTTCAAGGAACTGGACCAGCAATGGCCTCTCGGCACTGCGGGTTCGTCCAAATCCCGATCCCGACGCGCAACTGCCGTTTCACCTCGACAGCAAGCACTACGCCGACAGCTGGTTCGAAGCTGGGGCAACCACCAACATGAAGCTGGGGCAAGGCCTCTATCTCGATCTGTTCGCCACGCGCAGCTTCGGGGTCAAGGCCGGGAATGTGACCTCAGCCGGTGCGACATTGCGTCGTTCATTCTAGTATCCGTTCGAAGGCGCAATAACCGGCTGCAGATTAGCGTCTAGTCCACTATTTTGCGCTAGCTCCGCCATTGCAATCGGATTGAAACGGACAGACGGCAGAGCGCGCGAGATGATGACAGGACAAATTTCGAAGTCGGCAGGCTCGAGCGTGCTCGTGACCGGCGCGGCCGGCTTTATCGGCGCCGCCGTTGCCGAGGCGCTGATGAGCCGGGGCCAACCCGTCATCGGCATCGACAACCTCAACGACTATTACCCGGTCTCGCTGAAACGGGCACGCCTGGACAAGCTTGCCGCAAACCACGGCAACCTGTTCCATTTTCGCGAACTCGATTTCGCCGACATGGCCCCGCTCACCGAGGCCCTGGCACCGTTCACGTTCGACACCATCGTCCACCTCGGCGCGCAGGCCGGCGTGCGCTATTCGCTGGAGAACCCGCAAGCCTACGTCGCGTCCAACCTGGCCGGCCACGTCAACATGCTGGAAATCGGCCGCGCCCGGCAGGTAGGCCACATGGTCTACGCCAGTTCGAGTTCGGTCTATGGCGGCAATACGAAGCTGCCCTTCGCGGTGGACGATCGCGCCGATCATCCCGTCTCGCTCTACGCGGCCACCAAGAAAGCCGACGAGCTGATGAGCGAGACTTACGCCCATCTCTACCGGCTGCCGCTTACCGGCCTCAGGTTCTTCACCGTCTATGGCCCTTGGGGCCGTCCGGACATGGCGATGTGGAAATTTGCCGAGCGGATTCTCACCGAGCGCCCGATCGATGTATACAACCATGGCGAGATGAGCCGGGATTTCACGTATATCGACGACATCGTTGGAGGCGTTCTCGCCTGCCTCGATCGACCGCCCATCGACGACGGCGCGGAAAAGGCGGGAGGCAGCGTCAAGCCGCACGCGCTCTACAACATCGGCAACAACAGGTCTGAGCACCTGCTGCGCCTAATCGACGTGCTTGAGGACGCTTGTGGCCGCAAGGCGCAGCGCAATCTCCTGCCGATGCAGCCGGGTGATGTGCCCGCCACTTACGCGGACATCACCGCGCTGACGCACGATACAGGGTACATCCCGAGCACCCGGATCGAGATCGGCGTGCCGCGTTTCGTCGATTGGTTCAGGGGTTATACGGGCCTGTAAAAATTATCCTTGCACCGACACAGGGATAGCAAAGCGACGGATCAAAATATCAACGCGGCGCCTATGCCCACCAGCATCCAGAGCGCTGCATTGAAGGCGAGTATCGTCTTCAGATCGAAGGGCGGAACTTCAATGTAGGTATTGTACGTATTGATCATGGCAGACCTGTTGTTCAGCGTCGCATGTGCAACCTCTCCAAATTGGAACCCCTGCAGACCAGTGAGGTTCCTGAGATTCACTCTCGGGTTCATTTCCCGGCTCCATCGCACCGAGCACGCGAACCGGCCACAATGCCGCAGCGATAGCCCAGCCGCTCACGCGCGCCTACGTTCCACCGCCGCTTGCATTGCCGCCCCGCGGTTCAGGCCTCTCCCGCCCGGATCATGGCGAAGCCATGGAGCAGATGATCGAGCTGGCCGTCCGGAACAGGTGGGAACGCCAGTGCCGCGCCGCCTTCCCTGATCGCACCGATCCGGCCCGCGACGTCCTCCAGGCTCCATTCCGGCCTATAGACGCCGGCGTTCTCGGCAACCCGGGCACGCGCCAGACGGCCGCCCATGGCGACGTACATCTCGCCGCTCGCCTCGCATTGCTCATGGCACAGGTAAGCGACCATAGGCGCGACCATTTCGGGCTCCATCGGCGGAAACCTGCTGGTATCAATCCCTTCCGACATGCGCGTGACGGCGGCAGGGACGATGAGGTTCGAGCGTACATTGCAGTGCTGCCCCTCGATCGCGGCTGTATTCGACAGGCCCATGAACGCTGCCTTGCACAGCGAGTAGGTGACATTGTCCGCCTTGCCATAGAGCCCGTTGATCGAACCGGTGAGGACGATCCGGCCATAGCCTTGTGCCATCATGCGCGGGAAGGCCTCGCGCACAACGTGATAGGCGCCCTTCAGGTGCACATCGAGCACCGCGCTGAAATCCTCGTAGGCGAGGCTCGAGAGCGAGCCGCGCCGCACGTTGCCCGCCGAGTGGATCAGGATGTCGATCCGCCCGAAGGCATCCAGCGCGGTATCGATGATCGCCTTGCCCCCTTCACGCGTCGCGACGCTGTCGAGGCTGGCCACGGCTTCTCCGCCAGCCGCGCGGATTTCCGCGACGAGCGCCTCCGCAGGCCCTTCGCCGGTGGCGTCGCCTGCCATCGAGACCCCCGGATCGTTGACGACGACCTTGCATCCCCGGCTCGCCAGCAGCAGTGCATGAGCGCGGCCGAGACCCCGGCCACCTCCGGTTATCACTGCGACGCGATCGTCGAAACGCAATTCGGCCATGGCCTGTCCTCTCCTCAATTGCGCCAAGCTTACCGGCGCGCTGCCGTCAGGCAACGACTCCGGCACCGCGCAGCATCGCGATCCGCTCGGGCGATAGATCGAGCACTTCGGCCAGGATCGCATCGGTATGCTGGCCCAGCACCGGCGGTGCCTCGGGCACCGGCTGCTCGGCGTCAGTGAATCGGATGGACCGATTGACGATGGGAATGGCCCCCAGGACGGCGTGCTCGGTCTCGACGACCATGCCGCGCGCCTGCGCCTGGGGCTGCGCCAGAGCCTCGCTCACGCCCAGGATCGGGGCGTGCGGCACCTCGTGCGCGGTGAAGATCGCCCCCAGTTCATCGACGGAGTGGCACGAGGTGAAATCCGCGACGATCGCGTTGACCTCCTCGCGGGAGTCGCGGCGCTTTTCCAGCGTGTCATAGCGCGGGTCCTCGGCCAGTTCCTCGCGTCCGATCGCGCGGCAGATGCGTGCCCAGAAGCCGGAGGTCAGGCAGGCGATCACGATAGAGCCCTCCCGCGCCGGGAAAATCCCGTACGGCACGAGGTTGGGATGCTGCGAGCCCACCCGCTGCGGGTTCGACCCGGTGAAGAAGGCGAGCTGCGCAATGTAGCCGAGCATGCCCATCAGGCCATCCATCAGGCTGATGTCGATATGACGCCCCAGCCCAGTGCGTTCCCGCTCATAGAGCGCGGACAGTACGCCGATCGGCCCGTTGATCCCGCCAACGAGATCGCCGAGCGGAATGCCCATCTTGGTCGGCAGCCCACCCGCCTCGCCATTCATCGACAGTGCGCCGGACATCGCCTGAAGCACGATATCGAAGCTGGGCCGGTCCCGCAGCGGCCCGGTTTGACCATAGCCCGAGATCGAGCAGTAGATCAGGCGCGGGTTGATCGCATGCAGTTCCTCCCACCCGAGCCCCAGCCGCTCCATCACGCCCGGCCGGTAGTTCTCCACCAGCACGTCGCAGCGCATGGCGAGGTCCTTGACCAGGGCCAGGCCCTCCTCGGTCTTGAGATCGACCACGATCGATTTCTTGCCGCGATTGACCGCGAGGTAATAATGGCTCTCGCCCTCGCGCATCGGCGGAAAGGTGCGGGTCTCGTCGCCGGTTCCGGGCGGCTCGATCTTGAACACTTCGGCGCCGAGGTCGGCCAGCGCGAGGCTCGCCGCGGGACCGGCCAGGACACGGGTGAAGTCGATCACCCGCACGCCCGCCAGCGGACCGGGCCAGGAAGGGCCTGCGTCCGCGCTCACGTCAGGTTTTCCCGGAAGAAGCGCACGATCGCCTCGACCGCATCACGCCCCTCGGGCAGATCGAGCTGGTAGTGGTAGCAGTGCCCCATGCCCTCGCCGACGATCAGGCTGGAGCGCACGCCGGCCTTGAGCAGCTGCGAATGCGTGAAGATCGCGGGGCTGAGGTCCATTGCCCGGGTGCCGGTGATGATCAGTGCCGGCGGGAAGTGCGCCAGGATATCGGGATGCCAGCCCGGCCAGGCGCTCGGATCACGCGCATCGCAGCCCGCGAAGTAACCATATGTGATGTCCACGGGCGCGCTTCCGTCTGCCGGAGGCGGCGGAAACGAGGCATCGGTGTAACCGGTGACGTAAGCCGATTCCCCGGTGCCGAAGGGAACCCCGCCTGCCCCGAACACCCCGATCGCGCCGACCTGCGGCAGGTCGTGGGCGACAAGCCAGGCAGCGGCCTGCGCGGTGAGCGCTCCGCCTGCCGATCCGCCGTAGATGCCGATGCGGCCCGGGGCATAGTCCTCCAGCAGCGCCCGGTAGACCGCAGCGACATCCTCGACGCCCGCCGGATGGCGATGTTCGGGCGCCATACGGTAATTGACGCTGATGACACGGATGCGGCCGAGCGAGGCAATCGGGATGGCCTCGACAAGCGCGACGCCATCCCAGCCGACGCAGAAGGCACCGCCGTGAAGGTTGATGAGAACGCGGTGCGGGTCGTGCCCGACCTCGGCGGGCGTCACGTCGAGCACTTCCACGCCGCCTATCACCGAACGTACGATGCTGACCGGGAACGCAGCGCGAAGTCGTTCGATCTGCGGCGCCATATAGGCATTGATCTGCGCGCGCCGGGCCGCGATGTCACCATCCTCCCCGGCGGCGTCGAAGGCAGGCATCTCGGCCCGCAGCCGCTGCATCGCCGCCGCCTGCGCGCTGACGAGATCGGAGACCGGCAGGGTGAAGCCCGGCACCTCGACGCTGCCGTCGGGAAGAAACGCCGGCATCGCGCGCGTCGTGGTATCCATGGCCTCTCCAGTTCCGCCGGCGTTTCGCCTTCGCGGGATGTCCGCCGCCGAGACTAGGCCCGGCGGCGGACAAGATCACCCCTGCATCACGCCTTGGAGGGCAATTCCGCCACGGCGGTGCCGAAGGCCGACAGTTCGCCGCGGTGGGTCGTCGCCTTCTGCGCCACTTCGACGTACTTCTTGCCGTTCTCCTCGAACTTGCGGGTCACTTCGCCGGTGATGACCATCGCGTCGCCGTCCGGGTTGTGGCGGCGAATCTGGCAGCTCGACTTGTGCAGGAAGCCGTCGTCGCCGATCCAGTCGGTCATGTGGTGGGTCAGCCACGAGCAGCGC
This sequence comes from Novosphingobium sp. 11B, assembly GCF_054589055.1. NCBI lineage: Bacteria > Pseudomonadati > Pseudomonadota > Alphaproteobacteria > Sphingomonadales > Sphingomonadaceae > Novosphingobium > Novosphingobium sp. 11B. Next base: position 25,217 of record NZ_BAAILP010000027.1, read on the forward strand.
TCCGGGCCGTAGTCGTAGGCGCCCGGCGCCCCGACCTCGAGCGCGAAGGCTTCGTCCCAGTGTACGCGCTCGGGGCAGTCGGGCACGTTGAAGCGGTTGCGGATGCCGAGGCCGGGATGCGCCTTCTGCATCTTGTAGGCCAGCTTGTTGGCGCGGATGTAGAGGCCGCCCCAGCCTTGTGCGTAGCAGATGAAGCCGGTGACGGTCATCGGGCCCTTCATCATCGGCGGCAGCTTGTCGCCGACATTCACGTCCTCGAAGTAGCGGGGCACCGCGCCGCGCTGCTCTTCCTGGTCGTAGATCTCGTAGAACTCGTCGAGCTGTTCCTGGGTGAAGGGCTCCACGCGGCCGCGCGCCTCGGTGTACTTGGTGCCGCGCTCGCGCGCCTCGTCACGGTCGGTGCGGAACACCCAGCTGTCCGCGCCCGCGACGTGGTCGCCGTGCTGGTTGTAGAAGTCGACGTGGTAGATCTGCTGGAACGAGCGGCCCGCGAACTTGGTCTGGTGCTCGACCAGATCCTTCAGGTACGCCTCGACCCTGATGGTATCGTTGCGCAGCACCGGCTTGTGCCAGGTCCAGTCGGCCCCCGCCCACATCGCGTGGACACCCGAGAGACCACCGCAATAGCCCGAGATGATACGGCTGGTGGTGAAGAGAAACGAAGGCAGCGCGACGAGCGAGCCGTACTTGGTCTTCGCGGCGTATTCCGGGTCGCACCACAACGGATTGTCGTCGCCGATGCCGTGGGCATAGTGGCGGATGGCGTCGCGGGTGGCCTCGTAGTTCCATGGCTCGACGGTGTTCTCGATCTTTACGCCGATGCGCTGGCGCAGGTCGTCGAGCCCCTCCTCGGTGATCTTGGGGAACTTGTTCTTCGGTTCTGCTGTGGTGGCCATTTCTCTGCTCTCCTGGATGTCTCAGCCGACCGCTTCGGCGTCTTTCGCGGCTTCACGGTCGCGCAGCATCTTGCGGTGGACCTTGCCTGCGGGGTTCTTGGGAAGCTCGTCGACGAACTCGACGAGACGCGGAAATTCATGCTGGGCGAGGCGTTCGCGGGTGAAGTCCTGAAGCTCGCGCACAAAGGCGTCGTCGGCGGCGCGGTTCGAGACGACGAAGGCCTTCACCACCTGCCCGCGCTGCTCGTCGGGCACGCCGATCACGCCGCATTCGAGGACGTCGTCGTGGCGCAGCATGGTGTTCTCGATCTCGACTGCGCTCATCGTCCAGCCGGCCGAAATGATGACGTCGTCGGCGCGGCCGCAATGGTAGAAATAGCCGTCCGCGTCGGTCTTCGCGCGGTCCTTGGTGGTCATCCAGGTGCCGGCTCGCCACAGCATCAGCTCGCCGATCTCACCGGGATCGCAGACCGAGCCGTCCGGGCGCTGGACTTCCAGCCGCTGCCCCGGCACCGCCTTGCCGAGCGCGCCGGGCTTGACCGGGAAGTCTTCCGCGCCGGGGTAGTTCACCAGCACCACGCCGATCTCGGTGGTGCCGTACATCGAGCAGGCCGGCACCTTGAACCACTGGTCGATCCACTCCAGCGTCGCCGGATCGATCGGCTCTCCGGTGAACGACAGCTTGTCGAAGCGGAACGTGAAGTCCGCCGCCCGGCCGCTGTTCTTCATCATGCGGTAGTGCGTCGCGGCCGCCGACATGTTGGTGATACCAAAGTCGTCCAGTGCTCGCATCAGCCGCACCGGGTCGAAGCGGCCGGCGAACGTCCCCGTCGTCACCCCCAGCGCCAGCGGGGCGAGTGTTCCGTGCCACAGGCCATGCCCCCAAGCCGGGCTCGAGGGACAGAAGAATGCGTCCCCGGGCCGGATGCCGGTGCCGTAGAGCGCGGCGAACATCAGCGTCACCAGCGTGCGGTGCGAGTGCTTCACCGCCTCGGGCAATTCGCGCGTCGTACCGCTGGTGTACTGGAACACGGCCATGTCATTGGCGCGTGTTCTGGGCTCGTAGCTGGTTGGAAGATCCCCAAGCGAGGCGAGAAAAGCCTCGTCCGCCACGATCACCTTTGGCTTGCCGTCTACCGCGACCGAGCGTGCAAGCTCCGCTTTTTCGGCATTCGTGACCAGAATCTCGGGCTCGCAGTCGCCGATGCGCAAACGCAGCGCGTCGGGCCCGAACAGGGTGAACAGCGGAACCGAGATCGCCCCGGTCTGCATCGCCCCGAACAGGCACACGTAGAAGGGGAGCGAGGGCTCGAGCATGAAGGCGATCCGCTCACCGGGCCGCACGCCTCGCGCATCGAGCCAGTGCGCGAACTGCGCCGCGCCCTTCGCGATCGTGTCGAAGCTCAGGACTTCGTCCGCGCCATCGGCATGGGCGATCCGCACCGCGTCGCGCTCCGAACCGTCGGCATGGCGGGTCACGCATTCATGCGCGATGTTGAAGTACTCTCGGTCGCCGTCGAACAACTCCCACAGCGCCGCCGACGAAGCATGGGCCTGTGCATCAGCATAGCGCGTGTAGTCGGTCAGCCCTGAAATCATTTTGGCCATCAACCGTCCTGTCCCCTGGCTCATTTCCGCCGGGTCGAATCGCCGCGACGAAGGTTGTCCTTGTGTTCAGCACTGCTGCCACAACGGCCTTGTTTTTGTAAATATTGAATGTTATTCTATATATTGAATGAAAAGCGGTATTGATACAGCTAAGACCAGCAAGGCCCCAGCCATCGCCCGGGCGGCAGCGGTGCTGCGCCTGCTGGGCAAGCATGGTGCGCCTCTCGGCGTTCAGGCGATCGCCCGTGAACTCGGCCTCGTACCCAGCACGTGTCTGTATGTGCTGCGCGCCCTGGTGACAGAGGATCTGGTGGCCTTCGATGCCGACACCAAACGCTATTCTCTCGATGCCGGCGTGCTGACACTGGCTCGTGCCTGGTTGCGCAAGGATCAGTTCAACGACCTTGCCCAGCCCGCTCTGGACCGCATCGCCCGCGAGTTCGGTACGACAGCCATGGGGGTCCAGGTCTTCGGCCTGGACCACATCATCGTCACAGCGATGTCGCAATCGGGCCAGAACTTCCAGCTCTCGACGCAAGTCGGCAGCCGTTTCCCGGCGTTAGTGTCAGCAACCGGACGATGCATCGCCGCTTTCGGAGGGTACCCGCAAAGCGAACTGAAACCGCGATTTGATCAGCTGCGCTGGGACGAGCCACCAAGCTGGGAAGACTGGCTTGCGCAGGTAGACGACGCGCGCGTTTCAGGTGTCGCGTTGGATGCAGGGCACTACCTGTCAGGGGTGACGGTGGTAGCCGCGCCTGTATGGAAGGGGGGCAGACCCAGCCATGCGCTTGTGGCGATAGGGATCGGCGCAGCCTTACGCAACGAACTGCCGCGGCTGAAGGAGGTCCTCAAGGCTGCGGCCAGCGCGCTCAGCGGGCAGATCGCAGCCTAAGCAGCAGCAGCCTAGTCAGCAATTGAGCCAGCCGGCCCGCGTGTTGTCACCGCTGACCTCGCGAATCGGCAGGGATCGGTGGTGACCTTGGCCCTCGACCGATATCGGCTGCCTCCGACTTGCGAAAACGCACAGGGCGCACTCGACCACAAAGGGTTCACGTAAGAAATCACGAAGGGACATCTGTACCTTGACGCCTGGAGCGACAGATGTTCGAACCTGCTCGTGACTGACGATTCCCCCAATTCCGCCGCCAAGTCCCCTCCGCCAATAACCAGGGCAGAGGCCCGCGCGGATGAAGCGGCGGCTATCCGCCGCCGCTGGATTACGCTGGGCGAAGTACTTACGGTGATCGCGGTCACCATCTCCGGCTTGACCTTGTGGAACAGCTGGAGCCAGCGCAGCGAGACTGAAGCCGGAAAGAACGCCGATGCCCGGCGCGCTTCCACCAAGGCGGCGATGCTCACTCTTGTGGCAGCCCGGACGAATGAGGACGAACTGGTCCTGAAGCCCGCATCGCCCGAGCAATCGGTTCAGAGCCAGAGTATCGCCTTTCCCAGCGCACTCGCTCTTGCTGCCGCGGAAACCACGGGAGAACCTAGGATTGAGGCGCGATGGTTTGAAAACGCGCTCAAGAAGGCCCGCAGCCGAGCCAGACTGCCTGACAGCAGCCGCGGTGACGAGAAGCTGCCAGTCCTCGTCACTACCCATTTCCTGGCTGACGGCAAACTCCGTGAGGAGTTGGCGATCTACGACATCGGTTACAGCATCGCGGGTCGCTGGCTGGGCGGCCACAGCATCACGCTGCGCGGCGTCTCACTGGTGGCCCGCACCCGCAAGTCTGCAGGAAAGAGCCTGCTCGATGCACGCTGGAAAGCGGTTCTGGCACAAGCAGCAATCTGAAACACAGGGATTTTTTCCGACCTTGCACTCGTTGCCAGCGCATGAGGTGCCTGCGGCGCGGCGCTGTGGGGGTATATCCGTTTCTGATGCATGCCTGACGGCTCGCGTAATGAGGCTGCCAATCCTCGCGCGTTGGCAGCCCAGTCCTCCCGTCTTGCGACTGTCGCATTCCACCGGCATTGCGAGGGCATAAGCACGGGTTGCCGCGCGTGAGGCTCTCGTCTGCGCATATTCGCTGGAAATGCGCGGAGCTTTCGCGTCTGGAGCGCCCGCTCACACCGAGCTTCAGGAGACCGTTTCCCAATGTTGCGCAAACTGGCCCGGCTTTGGGCGTTATTCCTTCTCGCCCTGATCGCCTCGCAGGCCCAGGCGCAGCTGCTGCCGACGCCCAAGGCCGAGGAATCCAAGACGACAGGGACGGACGCGGCCACAGCCACTCCGGCACCCGCCGCCGCGCCCCCGACCGATCCGTTAGGGCGCGAGACGCCGCGCGATGCCGTGTCGGGGCTGCTCGCGGCGTTGGCAGAGCGAGACTATCCTTTGGCCGCCAACTATTTCGAGGCCCGCTCCAACGGGGAGCAACTCGCGAAGGAGATGCAGGCGGTGCTCGACGCGGGCGGATCGCTGTTGCCGTTCGGGGCGCTGTCGAACGATCCGGCGGGCGTCCTCGACGACGGGCTCAAGCCCGCGCAGGAGCGCGTAGGCGACCTTGGCGATGCGGCCAAGACACCGATCCTGCTGACGCACGGCACCAACCGCTCCGGCGCGCGAATCTGGCGCATCGCCCGCGAGACGAGCGCGGCCGCCCATACGCTGCAACCTAAAACGAAGCAGGCCGTGGATGCCGGGCCGGAGATCGCCGGCGCTTCGCTGGAGGACTGGGTGCGCCTGCTGGGTATCGCCGCGCTGGTGTTTCTCGGCTTCCAGCTGGTCAACGCAGGGCTGCTCTTCACGATGGGGCGAATCATCGCCGACAAGGAGAACAGCCGCGTCTACCGCCTGACCCAGGCGGCGATGCCGCCGCTCAGCCTGTTCTTCGCCACCGTGGTCTTCACCTTCTGGGCCGGGTCGATGCCGGTCTCGATCGTCGCGCGGCAACTGCTGCTGCGCTATATCGGAATCTTCGCCTGGGTGGCGCTGGCCTGGTTCCTGTTCCGCATGGTCGATTCCGTCTCGGCCCTGCTGATCAGCCGCATGGCCGGGCAGGAGCGGCGGCAGGCGGTTTCGGTCGTCACGCTGATCCGGCGCGCGGCCAAGATCCTGCTGCTGTTCATCGCCATGGTCGCGGTGCTCGATACCTTCGGGATCGACGTGACGACGGGCGTGGCGGCGCTGGGCATCGGCGGCATCGCGCTGGCGCTGGGTGCACAGAAGACGGTCGAGAACCTCGTCGGCTCGGTCACCCTGATCGCCGACAAGCCGGTGCAGGTGGGCGACTTCTGCAAGGTCGGCGACGTCACCGGCACGGTCGAGGACATCGGCATCCGCTCCACCCGCATCCGCACGCTGGAGCGCACCGTCGTCACCATCCCCAATGGCGATTTCTCCTCGCGCCAGATCGAGAACTACGCGCAGCGCGACCGCTTTCTGTTCAATCCGACGATCGGGGTGGAATACGGCATCGGCTCGGCCAAGCTGCTGGAGGCGGTGGAGCTGATCGAGGAAGTCCTGAACGCGCACGACCGGATCATCAAGCCCGGCGCCCGCGCGCGGTTCAAGGCCTTCGGCGCCAGTTCGCTGGACATCGAGGTATTCTCGTACATCGAGGCGGCTACCTTCGACGAGAGCCTGGTGATCCGGCAGGACCTGCTGCTGCTGATCTTTGCCGCGCTGGAGCAGGCCGAGGTCGGCATCGCCTTCCCCACCAGCACCGTCCACCTCACCCCGCACAAGGCGCCGACGACGCGGCCCGCCTCGCTCGACATCGATCCCGCGCCGCAGCGGGGAGCGTGAATCTCCACCCTGCGGAGCAAGCCGGACGGAGGATTTATCAACGCCTTATTGCCGAGGCGCGGCTTTTAAGATCGATTGCATAGTATAGTGTCGGAGATTGCGGGTCACTGGTGAATATTGCGTTTACCATCGGCAAGCAGGGGCGACCTTACTTCTCGGGTCAGGGGCAGCGGGCCGAAGCAATTCGGTGCGGTACTTTGAGAGCGCGGATGGCGGATAATTCAAGTTGGGGCCTGGGTGACGGCAGCACCCGGACTTCCGCGGCGCAGCAGGAATACTGGTTTTCGCTCAGGCTCCGGGTCGATGCACCCGCGCAGCTATGGCAGGCGGCCGCCTTGCGCTGCCTCAGCCAGTCCGACCTGACGCAGGACGAGGTCGAGGACCTGATCGGCCCGATCGAGGACCCCTCTATCGCCGACTGTCTGATGATGCTCGCCTTGCCCGAGCGCATTCCCGGCTGCACTCGGCTCGACACTACCCTGCAGCAGAGCGCGGCGGGAGAGCCTGCAGCCGTGCGCGAACGCAGCGACGCGATGGATTGAGATAGTCCTCCCTGTCACGAAGCGATGGGGAGGGGGACCGCCGACACAGTCGGTGGCGGAGGGGGAAGAACCCCTCCGTCAGCCCTGCGGGCTGCCACCTCCCCATTCCTGCGGAACAGGGAGGATGCCCTCACTCCTTCGTCGAGGTCGAAGGCGCCGTCAGCGCCACCAGCCCCGTCGCGGACAGGCGGATGCCGTTGACACCCAGCATGATGCTGGTCCCGTCGGTCACCACGTCGTCCACCACGCCCACCGAGTTGATCGTGGTCGGCAATGTCGATCCGTTCGCGGCCTGCGCGTTGATCGAAAGGGTATAGGCGCCCGCCGCGGCCTTGGTGCCGTCGGTCTGAGTGCCGTCCCACTTGTAGGTGCCCTGGGTCTCGCTGGGGTCGAGGGTAACGGTGGCCACGGTGCCGCCCAGCGCGTCCTTGATCGTCGCGGTGACGGTGGAGGGAGTGCCGTCGACATAGTAGGTCCACTTGGCGGGATTGTCGCCCAGCCCCGCCACCGCGCTGTCGAAGCGCGCCTCGCGGCCGATGTAGCTCGATGCCTGCGCCATCTGCTGCGACAGGAGCTGGCCGAGGATGTCGTCGAGCTTGCCGGTCTGCTGGATCGACTGTTCCACCTGCGAATACTGCACCAGCTGTTGCGTGTACTCCGAGGTGTTCATCGGATCGAGCGGGTCCTGGTTCGTCATCTGCGTGGTCAGCAGCTTGAGGAACAGGTTGTAGTCGGCCAGCAGGCTGGTCGAGGCGGCGGCGGTCTTGCTGGTGGTGCCGGAAGTGCCCGAGGAGGCGGAGGCGGAGGCAGTGTCGGTAACGGTCGTCATTGTCGTGCTGCCTTATGCCATGAGATCGAGATTGCCGCTGCCGCGCAGCGACCGCAGGATGGGGGCGGCCTCTTCCTGCGCGCCGGTGAACTCGGCGGCCGCGCCTTGCGGACGGGTGGACGGGCGATGCTGGCCCGTCCCGTTGCCGAAGCCGCCGCCGCCGTTGGCCGAAGTGTCGAAGCGCAGCGACTGGGCATCGGCGCGTACGCCCGCATCGCTGAGCGCACGGTCGAGGTGAGTGCTCTCGCGGCGCAGCAGGTCGAGCGCGGCGGGCTGGTCGGCGGAGACCACGGCGCGCAGGGTGCCGTCCTCGTCGAAGCCCATGCGCACGTCGATACGGCCCATCTCGCGCGGGTCGAGGCGGATCAGCAGCGCGTCGCGCAGGCCGTCCGGCCCGCCATCGAGAGCCCGCGCGATGGCGACGCCGACGTCCGCGCCTAAGCGGCCCTCACGCACGGTCACGCTGGCCTCGGCGGCTGCCGGGCGCGCGGTGTCGTAAGGGAGCGCGGCCGGATGGCGCGTGGTCGCGGCGTCCAGCGTCTGGGTGAACAGCGGGGCGGAGACGCGAGCCTCGGACACGGGCGTCGCGGTGTCCTCAGCGGCTTGCGGCGCGGCGTGGGCGACGGGCGCGGCGGGACGCGGCCCTTCGGGTTGGGGCGCGGCGGTTGTCGGCGCCGGGTCGGCGGGCGTCGTCGGAGCGGGGGCCATCGCCGCGATGACGGGCGTTCCGGGCGCCGGGGCAGAGGCAGAGGCAGAGGCAGAGGCAGAGGACGGCGCCGGACTGGCCGTCGCGGTGGTCTTGCGCTTTGCCGGACGGGCCGCGTCGATGGCGGCCTCCGGCTGCGCAGCCTCTTCGGCCTGCGTCGCCTCGGCCAGTGTGACCGGCGCGAGAGTTTCCGGGTCTGCGAGGCCCGGTTCGGCGGCCACCACCATGACCTCTGCGGGAGTGGTCGCGGGTGCCTGCGCCTTGAAGGTATCCACCGCCGTCTCGGATGTCGGGTCTGCCGGTGACGATGCGATCGGAAGCGGCGGCGTCGCCACCGGAGTTGACGCGGTCGCAGGAATGGCTGGTGCCTCGGTCCCGGCGCGCGGCGGAACCGGCTCGGCGGGAGCGACGGGTGTTTCGGTCGCCGCCGGGGGGGCAGGTGTGACGACCGGCTCGGCCGGGACCTGCTGCGTCGCGACAGTCACCGCCGCGACTTGCGGCGCGATCCGGCCGGAAAGCGGGAGGGCCTGCTCCGCGACCGGCGGCCCCTCGCCCGCCTGCGCAGCTTCGTCGATCTTCGCCCCGGCACTCGCCCCCACGCTTTCAAGCGCGGCGAGGAAAGCGCCGGTTTCCGCATGCCCGACGCTCGGCACAGGCGTGCCCGGAGCGGCAAGGGTCGGGAAGAAAGTCGTCACGGGAACGGGCATCGGTTCATCATAGGACGCTCGCGCACCGGACGGTCGCGGGTGCGATCTTATGCGCGGGGCTGATCGATGAGTGGCCCTTCAATAAATCAAAATAATGCCATATAATGATCGATAGAAAGGTATCCCATCGATCATGCGCTGGAACTGGCAGCTTCCCGACTGGCCCGACTTCACCTTCGACCCGGCGTCCCTGAGCGCGGTCGAGGCGCGGTTCCTCAAGGGATCGGGCGTCGTCGTCGGGGCCATGCATCACCTCGACGGCGAGGCCCGTCAAGGCGTCGTGATCGAACTGATCGCGCAGGAGATGGTGGAAAGCTCCGCCATCGAGGGCGAAGTGCTGGACCGCGCCAGCGTCCAGTCGTCGATCGCGCGGCAACTCGGCTTCGTCGCCGACCGGCGCCGCTCCAGCCCGGCCGAGGCGGGCGCGGCCGAGTTGATGGCCGACCTCTACCGCCGCTATGCCGACCCGCTGGACGACGCGGTGCTGTTCGACTGGCACCGGATGCTGATGAACGGCCGCCGCGATCTGGCTGAGATCGGCGGCTATCGCACCCATGCCGATCCGATGCAGATCGTCTCGGGCGCCCTGCACGCGCCGCGCGTCCACTTCGAGGCGCCGCCGTCGGACCGCGTGCCCGCAGAGATGGCGCGCTTCATCGCCTGGTTCAACGCGAGCGGGCCGAAAGGGGGCACGCCGCTGCCCGCCATCACCCGCGCAGCCGTCGCGCACTTGTGGTTCGAGACGATCCATCCGTTCGAGGATGGCAACGGCCGCCTCGGCCGCGCGATCGCGGAAAAGGCACTGGCGCAGAGCCTGGAGGCACCGACGCTGAGCGCGCTTGCCGCCACCATCAACTGGCGCCGAAAAGCCTATTACGCGGAGCTGCAGCGCGCCAGCCAGAGCAACCGGATCGATGCGTGGATGGACTGGTTTGCCGATACCGTGCTGGAAGCGCAAGGCCGCACGATCGCCAGCATCCGCTTCCTGATCGAGAAAACCCGTCTGCTCGACCGCCTGAAGGGCGCGATCAACCCGCGTCAGGAAAAGGCGCTGATCCGCATGATGGCCGAGGGGCCGGACGGTTTCGCGGGGGGCCTGAGCGCGCACAACTATCGCACGATCACCGACGCCGCCTCCGCCACCGCGACGCGCGATCTGGCCGAGCTGGTCGAACTGGGCGCGCTGGAGCGGGTGGGGGAGCGGCGCTATGCGCGCTATCATCTGAAGATTGCGAGCGGCGACGGCGATGGAGGAGTGTGATCGGATCAATCACTCCACCCTCGTCATTGCGAGCGCAGCGAAGCAATCCAGGGCGGCTTGAGACTGCCCTGGATTGCTTCGC
>NZ_BAAILP010000028.1:0-1438 GCF_054589055.1 Novosphingobium sp. 11B
ACTCGGCCCGACTTTCGTAAAGCTTGGGCAGATTTTGGCGACGCGCGGCGATCTGTTAGCACCCGAATGGATTGCCGAGTTGGAGAAGCTGCATAGCCAGGCGCCGACCCTTCCCTTTGAAGACCTGCGCCCTGCAGTCGTGGCGGCGCTGGGAGAGGGCCCCGACGCCGCGTTCCTCAGCTTTGATCCCGAGCCGCTCGCCGCCGCCTCTATGGCGCAGGTTCACCGGGCTACGCTGCACGACGGGAGCGAGGTCGTGCTCAAGATCCAGCGCCCCGGCATCCGCCCGAGGATGGAGGCGGACTTACGATTGATCGCTCAGGCAGCAAAAATCGTGGAGGCCGTGAGCGTGGAGGCGCGCCGATTCCAGCCCGTGGCAATGATGCGCCAACTTACGGCGGCGGTGCTCGAAGAACTCGACTTTACCAATGAGGGCCGCAATGCCGATCGGCTGCGGAGCGATTTTGCGCATGAGCCCCGGGTAGCCGTCCCCGAAATCCATTGGGAATGGTCGTCCGAAACCCTGCTGGTGATGGATTACGTCGAGGGTATCGCGCCGCGCGATCCCGAAGCGCTGCTCGCCGTAGATATCGACCCTAACGCGATCGCCGCGCTGGGTGCGGAGATCGTCCTCGATATGGTGCTTTTCAACGGACGGTTTCATGGCGATCCGCACCCTGGCAATCTCTTATGCCTGCCCGGCAATCGCATCGCCCTCCTAGACATGGGGATGATCGGTCACGTCTCGCCGCGCCGGCGGCAAGAGTTCATTGCCTTCACCCAATCGCTTACGTCCGCAGATCCGGCGCAACTGGCAGATGTTCTGCTGGTCTGGTCCGCCGGGAGCGAGGTTCCGCGCGAAAAGGTGGTTGAGGCGGCCGAGCGGCTTGTGGCGCGCCATGGCGGCGGCCGCCTGGTGCTCAGAGCGATGGTCGCGGATTTCCTGCCATTGATGCGTGAACAGGGGCTGCTGATGCCGCCCGATCTGCTGCTCATTTTTAAGGCACTGATTACCATCGACGGCGTGGTGACCGCGATCGCGCCAGGTTTTGACCTTTCCAGCGCGATGCAAGGCGCCGCGACCAAAGTGGCGGCGGCAAAGCTCTCTCCGGAGCATTGGCTGCCGATCCTGACATCCTTGGCGTGGGAAATATCGAAAGTCGCCGATGACGCGCCGCGCCTTCTACGAGCCGCCATACAGCGCCTGGAAGGCAATAGCTCGGCAGCGCGGGCCTATTCCGATCCGTCACTTTTCGTATCTCAGGCCGGAAACAGGATAGCCCTTGCCATCGTGACTGGTTTGGCTTTGATTGCTGGCGCGCTGCTCCTGATCCGCTAATGCGAAATGGTGCCGCTTCCAAAGTCCAGAGGCAGCTTCCGTGAGCGGGCTACCAATGGCGAGGTTTGAGGAACGTCTGAATATGTCGGCATCTGCCGG
>NZ_BAAILP010000029.1:0-1282 GCF_054589055.1 Novosphingobium sp. 11B
GTGCTGACGCAGGCGCGCGAGGCGATCATCCACAAGGAGTTCCACCTCTCCAGCGCCGACCCGCGCCTTGTCGGCGAGACGGTGGCGCGCAAGATCGGGCGAACCAACTACGACGTGGCGGACCAGCTCGCCAATCTGGGCATGGAGGCAATCCATCCGCGTGCAGGGCGCGGCCTGCGCCAGTCGAACATTCCGCTGCGCGTGCGCAACACTTTTGACCGGCACGACGGCGGCACGCTGATCTGCGGCGATTACGTTTCCGAAGCGCCGCGCGTGGAGATCGTTACCGGCCTGTCCTCGGTGCAGGCGCTGCAGGTGTTCGAGCAGGACATGGTGGGGGAGAAGGGCTACGACGCTGCGATCCTCGACACCCTGACCCGCCACGGTGCCTGGATCGTCAGCAAGAGTTCCAACGCCAACACCATCACGCATTACCTCTCGGGCACCGACACGGCGCAGATGGCCGCGATCGTTTCCGATATCGAGGCCAGGTGGCCGGGCGCGGCGGTAACGGTGCAGCCGGTGGCGATGGTTTCGGTGATCGGCAGCGATCTGGCCGAGGCGGGTCTCGTCCCGCGCGCGCTCATGGCGCTGGCGGAAGCGGGCATCGGCATGATCGCGATGCAGCACCAGATCCGCAACGTGGACGTGCAGTTCATCGTCGGCGTCGAGGACTTCGACCCAGCCGTGCGCGTGCTGCACAAGGCGCTCGTCGAAGGCGCGACGACGGCGCAGGAACGCGCGGCGGCCTGACGCCCGGTTCCACTTCGTCGATGCTGAACGCCATCCTTCCCGTGCGCAGCCTGCTGCTGGCCATCTTCATGCTTATGGCGGGCGGCGGGTTCATGAACACGCTCGTCAGCGTGCGTCTCGAGCGCGCGGGAAGTGGCACGCTGGCCATCGGGCTGGTCGGCACCGCCTATTTTGCAGGGCTGGTCGCCGGATCGCTGCGCGCACCCGCATTGCTGCGCCGGATCGGCCATATCCGCGCCTTCGCCGCTTTCGTCGCGGTTCTGAGCGCCAGTACGCTGGCCTACGCGATCCACCGCGATGTGCTGTTATGGGGCGCGCTGCGCTTTGCCGACGGCCTGTGCCTTGCAGGTATCTACGTCTGCCTCGAAAGCTGGCTGGGCGAGCGGGCCGAAGGGGCAGGGCGCGGAAGCATCCTGGCAGGCTACATGATCGCGCTCTACGGGGGGCAGGCGATCGGCCAGTTCACGCTGAACCTTGGCGGCGGGGGCTCGACGATGCCGCTGCTGGCGGGCTCGATCCTGATCTCGCT
>NZ_BAAILP010000030.1:0-1663 GCF_054589055.1 Novosphingobium sp. 11B
ACAAACAAAACACTCCCGGGCTGAAAACCAGCCCCATATGGTGACGCGGGGTGGAGCAGCCCGGTAGCTCGTCAGGCTCATAACCTGAAGGTCGTAGGTTCAAATCCTACCCCCGCAACCAATAATTATAATCAAAACATCAGCTTAAGGCGATCGTCGAAATCGGCGAGTGGCTCGATGCGCCTAGCACAACGCTAGCACATTTGCGCAGCTTTGCGATTTGTGAGACATTCCGACCCAGGCTCCCCTTGCAGCACTGGCGGTTTGTCATGCACAGGCACGAGATCTTAGGCGGAAAGGTCCAGGTTTACCGGCGCATCGACGGCGGCAACTGGCATTGCTCCGCATCGGTTGGTGGCAGGCAGCACCGGGCCACCACCAGGACGGACAGCGTATCGCTGGCCAAGCAGGTTGCCGAAGATTGGTATCTCGGTCTGCGCGGCAAATTGCATGCCGGTATCCTCAAGACCGAGAAAACCTTCAAGGAAGCGTCCGCCCAGTTCCTTCGCGAATACGAGATCATCACCGAGGGCCAGCGCAGCAAGCGCTGGACGGAGGGACACGGTATTCGCCTTCGCGTGCATTTGCTGCCGTTCTTTGGGGAGCTTGGTCTTTCCGAGATCACGGGCGGCAAAGTGCAGGAGTACCGGGTGCACCGGATGTCGTCGCGCGGCATCGCCAATCCGCATTCGAAGAGCAATCGCCCGGTCTCGGACAAGGCGCCCGCCCGAAAAACCCTTCACAACGAAATCGTGACGCTGCGCCAGGTGCTGCGCACCGCCGTCAGCCATGGCTGGTTGTCGCACCTGCCCGACATCTCCAGTCCTTATCGCGCTTCGAGCAAGGTGGAGCATCGGCCCTGGTTCAGTCCTGCGGAATACAAGCAGCTCTACAAGGCCACCGGGGCCTATGCCAGGGAGCCGTTCCATGCGCACTTTGCGTGGAACGCGCAGCAGGTGCATGACTACGTCCTGTTCATGGCCAATACGGGCCTCAGGCCCGATGAAGCCTCCAACCTTGAGCACCGCGATGTTGAGATCGTCATCGACGATGAGACTGGACAGCAGATCCTGGAAATCGAGGTTCGCGGTAAGCGGGGGGTGGGTTTCTGCAAAAGTATGCCCAATGCCGTGCGCCCCTATGAGCGGCTGCTCAATCGTCCGAGGCCCGTGCAAGGGGAAAGTCGCCGCGCGGCGCAGCGACGGCGCCGGGCCGGAATTGATGAGGCGCCTGAAGCGCCTGAGGCTCAGCTTCCGAAGTCGACCGACAAAGTCTTCCCAGGCAATCACGTGAAGCTGTTCAACGGTGTGCTTGCCAGGGCGGAGCTGAAATTTGATCGGGATGGCAAAGCGCGGACCGCGTACTCGCTGCGCCACACGTACATCTGCTTGCGGCTCATGGAAGGGGCTGATGTCTACGCGGTCGCGCGAAACTGCCGGACCAGTGTCGAGATGATCCAGAAACATTACGCCGCGCACATCAAGAACATGATCAGCGCCGCGTCGGTGAATGTACGCAAGGTCAAGCCTAAGCGCCGCCGGCAGCGTGTGCCCGTGGCATTCGAAGATGATGATCTGATCGACGTCTAGTCGCTACTCACTGCGGCGCCCGCCGACGCGCCAGCGCATCCCCTTGCGGGTGCGCCTCGCAGCAGCGCCCTTGC
>NZ_BAAILP010000031.1:0-14117 GCF_054589055.1 Novosphingobium sp. 11B
TGATCGACCGGACGGGCGATCAGCTTATGCCTGCCTACGTGATGATCGCCGCCTGCGTGGTGGGCCTCGTGGCATTGCGATTCACCGACGAGACTGCCGGCAAGCCACTACGGGCTGCCTGATTACAACTTTGGGGGACTTTCTCTTGCCGATCGATGCCAGTGCCGCCCTTGCCCGACTTACGGGGGCGTGGGCACAAGAACCATGGGCGCGTACAGTACTGGGGCTTCTTGTGCTTGCGGGTTCAGCGTGGCTCGCCAACTGGATCGCCCGGCGGATCGTGCTGAACGGGATGATGCGGATGATCCGGCGCACACCGTTCGAAGTCGGCGCGGATCGCATTGGTGCGATCGTCTCGCGCCTTTCGAACATCCTGCCCGCACTGATTGTACAGGGCGGTATCGGCACTGTGTCGGGGCTGCCCATGGCACTGCCCAGCCTCGTCCACAGTATTTGTGCAGCCATCATCATCGTCAGCCTTGCCCTGGCACTGACCGGTGTACTGACGCTTGCCAACGAGCAGTACCAGCGTCGCCCGGAAGCGGGCAACCGGCCGATCAAGGGCTATGTCCAGGTGGCCAAGCTGCTCGTCTATGGCGCAACCGCGATCCTGGCGATCGCGGCGCTCATGGATCAGTCTCCCTTGCTGCTGCTGTCGGGGCTGGGCGCGATGGCGGCGGTGCTCATGCTGGTCTTCAAGGACACGATCCTGTCGCTGGTGGCTTCCGTCCAGATCACGTCCAACGACATGATCCGAGTGGGAGACTGGATCGAGATGCCCAAACTCGACGCCAATGGCGACGTCATCGATATCGCGCTTCATACCGTGAAAGTGCAGAACTTCGACAAGACGATAACCACCATACCCACGCACCGCCTGATCACGGAAAGCTTCCGCAACTGGCGCGGTATGGCGGAGTCCGGCGGGAGACGGATCATGCGTTCGCTGATGATCGATCAGAACAGTGTGTGCTTCCTTGGCGACCAGGACCTTGCACGATTGTCGCGCTTCGCCGTGCTTCGGGGTTATCTCGATGATCGTCAGCGAGAGGTGTCAGACTGGAACCGTCATCATGCCGCCAGCGAAGTTCTCAATGCTCGCCAGCTCACCAACATCGGGACCTTTCGCGCCTATGTCCTCGCCTATCTGCGCAGCCGTGCAGACATAGCCAAGGACAAGACCATGCTGGTCCGGCAACTGGAACCAGGCGAGCATGGCTTGCCCCTGCAGATCTATGCGTTCGCATCCACGACCGTCTGGGCGAGGTACGAGGACATTCAGGCCGACATCTTCGACCATCTCATCGCGATCATGCCGGAATTCGGGCTGCGCCTATTCCAGAGGCCGACAGGTCTGGACCTTGCGGGCCTCGTCACGCATGGCTCCGATGTGCCGGTGATCGGGCGGCCTGACGATGCAGCCCAGAAGAAAGATACAGTCCATGCCTGACTTTTCCATCAAAGCCCTTTGCGCCAGTTCACTTGCGGCCGCTGCGCTCGTTTCGGTCGCGCCCGCACATGCACAAACTGCGGGGCAGCCGGTTGGTCCGAGCTACCCCGACCTGGTGGAACTGTCCAAGCGTGCGGGCATGGTCATCAAAGCGCGGGTCCAGACGGTATCGCGCCTCGATCCCACTCAGGTTCGCAATCCGACAGCGCTGCACGATCGCTTCTACGCGCAAGCGCAAACCGAGGCCCTGATTTACGGACGCCAGGGCATCGGCCCTTCGCTGCGCTACCTTGTCGATCTGCCGCAGGACCGTCCTGAGCTTTCCGGGCGCGAGGTGCTGCTCTTCGCCTGGCGCGTGCCCGACAAGGCCAGCGACATCAAGCTCGTCGATCCGACGGCGCAGGTCTTGTGGACGCCGGTCCAGGAAACCCGCTTGCGGTCCATCCTGAGTGAACTGGTGGCGCCCGGCGCGCCGTTACCCGTCACACGGGTACGGGAACTGATGTTTGTGCCGGGCAATCTTGCAGGACAGGGGCAAACACAGATATTCCTCGACACCAAGGGCGGCCACAGCGCGGCGATCACCGTACGCCATCAGCCGGGAATGGCGCCGAGTTGGGGCGTGTCCTTTTCGCAGGTGGCTGCCGCTACTGAAGCGCCCCCGCGGCAAGACAGCCTGGCATGGTATAGCCTGGCGTGTTTCCTGCCCGCTTATCCGCCCGCAGCCGCGAACGTATCGCGCAGCAGCGCAAAACAGCAACAGGCGCTGACCGACTATCGCATGGTGGTCTCCTCGCTCGGCACCTGCAACCGTACGCGATGACGGGGCTTATTCCACCACCAGTTTGAAGGCTATGGGGACGGGGCAGGAACGACGGCATCTCAATCGGCGGCGGCGCCGGGCCACGAGGGCGCCATCCATGAACGGTTGGAGCACATCGTGCTCTAGCGCTGGTGGCGCCGCTCGATAGTGGAACGGGTCGATCGCGAAGCGGTGATGTCGCGCATTGTGGAGGACAGTGGCTGGACACCTCGCTACGCCTGCATGGTGATGATGTCCGCCGGCATCGCGGTTCTCGGGTTGCTGCTTTCCTCCCCGGCGTTGGTGATCGGCGCCATGCTCATCTCTCCGCTGATGAGCCCGATCCTTGGGTTGGGGTTCAGTCTTGCCCTGTTCGACTTTAGCGAGATGAGACGGGCGCTGACGGCGCTTGCGATCGGTGGCGGCGCGGCGGTGCTGTTCACGGCGCTGATCGTAGCGCTTTCACCGCTCCAGGCGCCGACCAGCGAGATCATCGCGCGCACGAGGCCCAACTTGTTCGATCTCGCCGTCGCACTCTTCGCGGCGCTTGCCGGTACTTTCGCGATCATTCGTGGGCGCGGGGACACGATCGTCGGGGTCGCCATCGCTACGGCCCTGATGCCCCCGCTTGTCGTGGTGGGCTTTGGCCTTGCGACCTGGAACATCCCGGTCCTTGGCGGCGCCTTCGCGTTGTTCGTCACGAACTTGATGAATGACCGCTTTCGGGACCGTCGGACAGGGCCTCGAACGGCAAGAATGGCAGCGTAGCTTGGGCAGTTTACGCCAGCACCGCCGCGGAACTCTCGCCGATTGCGGAAAGTCGGCTTACCGTTTGAGAGGGGCAGACAGCTGCCCGTCGCCTTCGGTGCGGCGCATCGCCGACACGGGGAATTTCCTGCCAGTCGGCAGACGCCCCGTAGCAGACCTATGGTGAGTGGCTTACGTCACGCTGGAATGGGTCGACTGGTTCCGGCCGACGTTCGATCTTGATACGAGCGACGTAGCCGGCTCCAAAGCGGTGCCGCGACGACCCATCCTGGACAAGGAGCGATCCCCGCTGACCGCTTTATCGGCATTGCCGAGGAAGCCGGGATTACACATCAGCTGTCCGAGGATCTGTTTCGGGCGGTGCCATCGCTGCGGTGACCCGAAATTGCCCCTCTATCGATAGATGTGGTGGCGGTACAGATAGGGAGACTCGTTCATTTCTCGTCCGCTGTACGGGCATTCGATGTCAGCCTATCCGATTTCACTCAGAAACTGCTGTGCCTGCTTCAAGACGGCCTCTTGGTCCTCACGGGTATGGCGATCCCAATTTCGATAGGGGATCGCAAGGCGGTGATTGCCTTCGAGCCTGTCACGGTGGCGGGCGAGAAAATCCCAGTAGAGCGCATTGAACGGGCAAGCGTTGTCGCCGACGCGATCTTTCACGGAGTATACGCATGCACTGCAGTAATCCGACATGCGGTTGATGTAGGAACCAGACGAAACGTAGGGTTTGGAGCCGAGCAAGCCGCCGTCGCCGAACTGGCTCATGCCAAGCGTATTGGGCAGTTCGACCCACTCATAGGCATCGACGTAGACTTCGAGATACCACTCGTGGACCTGCCGAGGATCGGCGCCGATCAACAAGGCGAAGTTGCCGATGATCATGAGCCGCTGAATGTGGTGCGCATGCCCTGTGGCAAGGGTCTGGCCGATCGCCTCGCGCAGGCATCGCATGTTCGTTTCGCCAGTCCAGAACCATCCAGGCAGAGATCGTCGGTGATCGAAGAAGTTCCGATCCACATACTCCGGACCTTCACGCCAGTAGATCCCGCGCACGTATTCGCGCCATCCCAGGATCTGCCGAATGTAGCCTTCTACGGAATTGATCGGTGCTCTGCCCGCAGTGTACTCCGCTTCGGCACGTCGACACAGGTCAAGCGGGTCGAGCAGTCCCGAGTTGAGGTAGGGCGAAAGGATCGAATGCCAGAGGAACGGCTGGCCGATCAGCATCGCATCTTCGTAACGGCCGAAATCGGACAAGGCGCTCGCAAAGAATCCATCGGCCTGTCGCCGAGCATCGGCGGCGGTGACGGCATAATTGAAGTCGTCCAGCGACCCCGGATGATCCGCGAACCGTTCCGCGACCAGTCTGAGAACATCCCGGGTTATCAGGTCGGGCTCGAAGCGCATGGGGCGCGGCATGAACAGGTCGGCATCAGCAGGTTTGCGGTTGTCTTTGTCAAAGTTCCACCGCCCGCCGGCGGGCCTGCCCTCTTCGAGCAATAGACCAGTCTTGCGGCGCATTTCTCGATAAAAGAATTCCATTATCAGTTCGCGCCGACCGTCAGCCCATTCGCCAAATTCACGGTGAGTGCACAGAAACCGGGTGTCCGAACGGATCTCAACGGGCAGTCCGAAAAGTGGCTGCCAGCTTTCGAGCATCGCGGCGACGCGCCACTCGCCGGCTTCGGTCACAACGATCCGGTCGGGCGAATGGCGGCTGACTGCCCTGGCTATCTCTCCGGTGAAACTGCCACTGTTTTGAGGATCCTCGAGATGGACATAGTCGATTTTCCAACCCGCATCGGCCAGCGCCTCAGCGTGATGGCGCATGGCGGAGAGAATATAGGCAATCTTCTTCTTGTGATGGCGGACATACGTCGTTTCTTCCGCCACCTCCATCATCAGGAGAACGGTTTTGCTCTGCTCCAACCCGGCCAGCGATGACAGATCAAAGGAGAGTTGGTCGCCAAAGACAGGCACAAGGGTTATCCTTACCGTTCATCCTGAAATGGGGCGAACGGTGTGACCGTGCGCCTTTGATAGCAAAACGGCACTCTTACCCTGGTTTCCGGCTGCGCTGACATCTGTCCGAGCAGCACTTCACCTCGGCCCAATCTCGCGCCCATTTGCGACGCCATGTGAACGGGCGAGCGCACGCAGCGCAGATCTTGCAGGGCATTTCGGATTTCTTGCGCATCCTGGCCATATTCAAAATCCTGACCCTAGTCAGGCAGACGCGTGCCATCCCAGGCGAACAAACCGCCGCTATCGACGCGGTCGAGGCGATCGACCACGTCTAGCAAGTGTTCAGCCGCATACTCCGGCGTGAAGAGCCTCTCAGGCGGCACGCCGCGCTCGAATGGGGCGGAAAGGTCGCTTTTGACGGTGCCGGGGTGAAGCGCGACGACGATGACTTCTGGATGGGTTCGCCTCATTTCTATTGCGAAATTGCGCATCAACATGTTCAACGCCGCCTTGCTGGCCCGATAGGCGTGCCATCCGCCGAGCCGGTTGTCGCCGATGGAGCCGACTTTCGCCGAAAGCACGGCGAAAACGCAGCGCCCATGTCGAGGTAGCCGTGGCAGCACGTGCTTGGCGATGAGTGCGGGGCCGATCGCATTCACCGCGTAAACGCGCGCCAGCGCCTTGGCATCTAGTGCCCGAAGGGTTTTTTCAGGTGCGATTGCCGATGCTTCGTCGTGCAGCATTCCGGTGCACACCAGCACCATTCCAAGCGGCTGCGGCAGTGCTGCGGCCGCCACGGCAATCGATGCTTCGTCGTCCAGATCGAAACGAAATGGGGTGCAATCGGATGCGGGACAAATGCCTCCTCGAGACCCGGCCAGGACCGCGCCGAAACGCCCGCTTCTCGCCAGTCTTGCTGCAACCGCTCCGCCGATCGCCCCGCTGGCGCCGAATACCGCCGCCGTCATGGCCGCGATGCTTTCGCCGACTTCCTTATCTTGCATGCCTGAAGCCCCTGACCAGATCGAGGGCCGTCCCATCCGTCAGGGTGGTCTTTATCCGTTCGGCAAGTTGGACGCCTGAGAGCCATGCTCCTTCGACAGTGGGCTCGGTGCACCAGTCTCCACATGCGCCCAGCTGTAGTGTCGGATTCCAAATGACCTTACCCGACTGACCGCAGGGCCGTGAGAACCGCCACCTATGGGCTTTGACGAACGAAAGCGGCGGAAGATCGGATTCGATCGCTGCGGCGAAAGCCTTAAGCAGCTGCGCCGCGATGTCGGACGCCGCGTGCTCCAAGTGCTCGTGCGACCACCGCGCATTGGCATGCAGGACCCAGCATTCCGCCTCACCCCTGGCAGGCTTGGACCGGTTGTTGGCGACCATCGAGAAGATGCCGAAATCCGTCGCGAAATTCATAGGAATGGCGAGCGGGTGCTGAAACTCCGCCATGACGGCCCAGCAAGAGGAAGACCGCACGGATGCTGCGTAGCGCGCGGCGTCCAGATCGTGCAGGGAAAGCAGCGGAGCGGCCTGCTCAGCCGGTACGGCGATCACCACGCTGTCGAACGGACCTGCTTGGCAGCCTTCACCTTCGATCATCCATCCGCTGTCCCCCCTGGAAAGCGACTGGACCCGGAAATCGAACCTTACATCAAGCTGCCTGCTCTGCTCGGCAACGAGGGTGGCCATGGACGGCATGCCAACTACGGCGTCCGGGGGCCCATCGTTCCAGCGTGCAACCCAGCCAGCGTCCTGCCAGCGCATGACCTCGGCGCGAAACTGAGGGTCAAACGCGGTAAACGAGGGCGTCCCCAGGTCCCAGGACGATGTGCCGATCCTCACAGTTGTCAGTCTTCCGCCAGGCCGGCGGCCCTTGTCGACAAGGACGATTTCGCCGGTGCCGCGCAGCCGCTGGGCACATGCGAGCCCTGCAACGCCAGCGCCCACGATGCCGATCCGCCGCGTCATCCCCTGTGTCCCTGCATCAAGGCCAACACTTCCCTACGCCTCCCGGCGTCGTCACGAAAGCAGCCAAGCATCTTGCTCGTTACCATGTCGACGCCGTGAGTGCGTACGCCGCGACCTGTCATGCAGCCGTGGGTTGCCTTGACTATGACCGCCACGCCAAGCGGCTGCAGATTATCCCATATGCAATCCGCGACCTGCGCGGTCAGGCGCTCCTGAATCTGCAGACGCCGGGCGTAGCCGTGCAGGACCCGCGCCAGCTTCGAAATGCTGACGACGCGGTTACGGGGGAGATACGAGATAGATGCGGTCCCCGCGATCGGCGCGAGGTGATGCTCACAGTGAGAATCAAAGGGTATATCACGCAGGAGCACGACATCATCATAGCCGCCTGCCTCGTCGAACGTGCGCAGAAGATGGGTTGAAGGATCTTCATCGTATCCCCTGCAATACTCTTTCCATGCGCGCGCTACCCGGTCAGGTGTATCGCGAAGACCTTCGCGATCCGGGTCGTCGCCCGCCCATCGCAGGAGAGTACGCACAGAATCGCGAACATCTTGGGGTATGGCCCTGTGGACGGTGTGGCTGTCACCATCATCCTGATGGTCGGGCACGAACCCCGCAGACATGACGTTCATGATATTTCTCGACAGGTTCGCCGCCAACCTAGCGCAGGCGGTCGCTCGAGAACGTCCTAGGCTTCTCGTCGGGTCTCTGCGATATGGCCTAACGGGAAGGGAAGCGCTGTGGCAAAGACTTTAGATCCGAACTCCTTGATTGCGAACAGCCGGGTTGCAGCTGTCGTCAGTGACCCTTGCCTCGCAGACAACCCGATCGTCGCCTGTAACGAGGCCTTCCTCGAGTTGACCGGCTACTCCAGAAAAGAGGTCATCGGTCGGAACTGCCGGTTCCTGCGCGGCACCCGGACCGAAGAGGAGCAGGCCGCGATGCTACGCGATGCGGTCGCGCAAGTCCGCCCGGCAATGGTCGAGCTTATCAATTATCGCAAGGACGGAACGGCCTTTCGAAACGCCGTGATGGTAGCGCCGCTGTTTGACGGAGACGGGGAAATCGAGTTCTTCCTCGGCTCGCAAATGGCCATAGACGATACCCAGGAGAGCCGCCATCAGCAGGCGCGCACGCGCATCGAGAGCCTGAGCCGGCGCCAGCTCCAGATACTTCAGGCGCTGGCGCAAGGACGCCTGAACAAACAGATTGCCTTTGAGCTTGGCGTGACCGAGCGGACCATCAAGATGCACCGGGCGGCGGTCCTACGCGCATTGGACGTTCGCACGGTGGCGGAGGCAATCCGGATCGCGATCGAGGCCGGCTTCTAGAGCGTGCGCTGCGCAGCGAAGCGCGCCAGTTCGAGCAGCAACGCTGCCCCCGCACCAAAAGGCTCCAGAGCGTTCTTGCAGGAGCCAAGAAGACGCTGCGCCTCCAGCGCTGCAGCCTCGGCGCCCAAGACCATAACGGCATTTTTTCGGTTGTTGGCGGCATCCTTGCGCAAAGCCTTGCCGACGGCCCGCTCATCGCCGGCCGCGTCCAGAAGGTCGTCCTGCAACTGAAACAGCAAGCCGAGATCTTCCGCGAAAGATATCAGTCCAGCGCGGCCCTCGGCGTCGGTTTGACCCAGCAGAATTCCGGCTTCGACCGCATAGCGCACAAGCGCACCGGTCTTTCTGACCAGACAGGCAATGAGTGCCTCTCGGGATATGTCATCGCCGGGGTAGAGGTCCATCATCTGGCCACCGGCAAGGCCGTCCTGGCCTACCGTCTGCGCAAGGCGCAGCACCAGTTCACCGCGTACCGACGCATCCGGGTGCGTACGCGGATCCGCGAGAATCTCGAACGCGAGCGCCAGCAGCGCATCGCCAGCGAGGACCGCCGTGGCCTCGTCAAAACGGCGGTGCACAGTGGGCTGGCCGCGCCGCAGGTCGTCGTCGTCCATGCAGGGAAGATCGTCGTGAACTAGCGACTGTGCATGAACGCATTCGATGGCAGCGGCGGCGCGCAGCGCCATGCTTCTGGACCCGCCCACCATCTGGGTGACTGTAACGGTGAGCGCGGCGCGAAACCGCTTGCCTCCTGCAGTCGCCGCGTAGCGCATGGCATCGGCAAGACGCAGATTGCGCGCAGGAGAATTGCCGATCGCCTCGATAATGGCTTCGTCAACGTCCCGGCGAATGTCGGCCAGGATTACCGCCGCATTGGAAGGCTCGCGGTCCGGCAGTATTATCGGTACCGGTCGGAATCTCATGCCTTCCTCCATTCCCGCGATTTCTTTGAACGTGAAGCCTTGTTCGCGCAGCCAGGCGCAAACTTCTTCGATGACCTCGTCCGGCGCCGATGCGGCTGCGCTGAGACCAACCATCGAGGCATTGGCTGGAAAGCACCGTTCGAGATCTTCGGCACCTTCGACCAGCAGGCCTTGAGGGCAGCCAGCAGCAATCGCGGTCTCTACCAGCCGGCGCGCATTCGAGGACATCGGATCGCCAACGATCAGCATCACATCGCATCGCGCTGCGATCCGGGAGACAGCCGCCTGGCGGTTGGTCGTGGCATAACAGATGTCACTGGAGCGCGGGCCCAGGCAGTCAGGAAAACGGGCCTCTATCGCTTGGATCACCGTTGCCGCCTCGCCAACGGAGAAGGTGGTCTGGACGGCATAGGCCACGGGCGTATCATCAGGAAGTGACAAGGCGCTGACGTGTGCCACATCGGCCACCACCGAAATTTGTGCGCAGGGGACCTGACCGATCGTCCCGATGATTTCAGGATGGTCGGCGTGGCCTACCAGCACGACGTGGCGGCCTTGCTTATGCCACTGAACCACTTCGGAATGCACCTTGCCGACCAAGGGGCAAATCGCATCGACGACACGTAGCTTGCCTAGCCGCGCCGCCTCCTTCACTGCGGCCGCGCTGCCATGGGCTGAGAGTATTGTGACAGCGCCCTCCGGTATCTCGCTCACTTCCCGAACAAAGACGGCGCCGCGCTGCTCAAGGCGTTGGACTACGCGGCGATTGTGCACGATTGCGCGGCGAACGTAGACCGGGGCGCCATAGGCGTCCAGCGCATCCTCGACGGCTGCGATGGCGCGCCGCACTCCTGCGCAAAACCCGCGCGGATTAGCCAGCATCACGGACTTCCTCGAAACCGAGAAACCGTGATCGATATTTTTGCCTGGTAAACTCATTATGGCATTATCCTATCACACTGACATCCTTTCGACTTTTTGCGGGAATTTCCATCCTCCCCTTTGGACAGGTGGCCCCATAATGACGATCTTTTAAAGCAAGAGTTCATCCTGCCCCCCAATGATGGCGAACTTTTTCATGCCTTCCAGACCTTCCGCTATCGTCATCGGTTCAGGTTTTGGAGGATTGGCGCTGGCGATCCGCTTGCAGAGCGCGGGAATTGAGACGACGGTGATCGAAGCACGTGACCGCCCAGGCGGCCGTGCGTACCGTTGGGAACGAGAGGGGTACACCTTCGATGCCGGCCCGACCGTGATCACAGATCCCGCTTGCCTGGAAGAACTTTGGGCGCTGTCGGGAAGCCGAATGGAGGAGGACGTAACCTTGCGGGCGGTGGATCCGTTCTACCGACTTGTCTGGAACGATGGTACGCAGTTCGATTACTCAAACGACGATGCCCGACTGGAAGCCGAAATTGGCAAGCTCGATCCCCGGGATGTCGAGGGCTACAGGCGATTCCTGGACTACTCGCGCGCGGTCTACCAGGAAGGATATATAAGGCTTGGCGCCGTCCCATTCCTCGATTTTAGGAGTATGCTGAAGGCGGCGCCGGCATTGGCGCGTCACAAGGCCTGGCGATCGGTGTATGCGACGGTGGCGTCCTTCGTGCGCAGCGAGAAGCTACGCCAGGTGCTGTCATTCCACACCTTGCTGGTCGGAGGCAATCCGATGAAGACAAGCAGCATCTATGCCCTCATCCATCATCTTGAAAAGGTGGGCGGGGTCTGGTGCGCAGTCGGCGGCACCAATGCCCTCATCGACGCTCTGGTGGCTTTGTTTGAACGGCTGGGCGGACAGCTGGTGCTGAACGAAAAGGTTCAAACGATCACGTACGAAGGCCGCCGTGTGACGGGCGTAATTACCCAGTCCGGCCGTCGCTTCGGTGCCGACCAGATCGCTAGCAACGGCGATGTTGTAAGCACTTATGCGATGTTTAACGGTTCCTCTCAGGCAACCCGCAAGCTGCGCTCGCTGAAAGCCAAACGCTTTTCTCCCAGCCTGTTCGTCGTACACTTCGGGCTGCGCGGGACATTCCCGGACATTGCCCATCATTCGATCCTGCTTTCCGATCGCTACGGGCCATTGCTTGACGATATCTACAAGATCGGCCGCCTTCCTGAGGACCCTTCGATCTATCTGCACAATCCCGGTGCCAGCGATACGAGCGTTGCTCCGGCCGGGAAATCGGCGTTCTATGCGTTGGCTCCTGTTCCGCACCTCGGCGCTGCGTCTATCGATTGGTCGAAGGAAGGGGATCGCTACCGCGAAATCATCATTGACCGCATCCGCAAGCTGCTGATCCCGGACATCGACGATCGCATCGAAGTCTGCTTTCACTACACGCCGCGCGACTTTGAAAGCGATCTGGGCGCTCATCTGGGGAGTGCCTTCAGCTTGGAGCCGATACTGACACAGAGTGCCTGGTTCCGCGCCCACAACCGCGACGATCATTTCGACAATCTTTTCCTTGTGGGGGCAGGCACTCATCCCGGTGCTGGCATTCCCGGGGTTGTGGGAAGTGCGAAGGCTACAGCAGGGTTGATGATCTAACGGCCGATCCTAACATTATTAAGCAATTTCAGTAATTTATGATTCATTTCTTCCTGCGAAGGATGTAGTGTTCAACGGGATGGGCTAGCATTGTCTGAGATGAGGGCGTGTGCTGCTTGCTCGTTTCGCGCCAGTTCTCGCCGTTAGCGGGTCAAATCAGCGTCTCCGAAAGCTGCCCCGCAACTCTCCTGGGGTCTATTCTGTAAAGTGGTGGACAGAGGCCTATCCGTATTCGAAAAGCGAATGGGTCAAGCCGCTGTCCATTAGTTATTTCAGCGGCAGGAAAAGGTCCGCAACTGCCTCATGCGCCGGCACGTCCGGGAAAAAGGCGAGACGCTGGCAATAGAGCGGGAAATCCCTCGTCTCTTGGCCGCTGGCTGGCAGCCAGTCGCGATAGAGGTGGAGCGCAGCAGATTCCAGATTGTCCGTGTTACCGACGACGCGCAACACCGCGCAGCGCCCCCCTGGGATTATTCCGGCCTCGATCCGCTCGCCATTTGCTGCGATCGGTTGTTCGGTGCCGACGCACAGGTCCAGCCGATATTCTGTCGGGGGCGTGGTGCGTGGATCGGAATGGAAGACGTTGTAGGTCGGGTTGGTCTTTGGTGACAGACCGGTGGCCTTGCGCCAAGCGATGAACCGTTGGATGGTAACACCGATGGTCGCTGGGTCGCCCCGATGCTCCATGATCGCCACCGGCGTCGGGGCAACTTTGCGGATCGTCACGTCGTCTAGGGTAAAGGTCTTCTGCATGAGCTTGCTCCTCGCGTTGTCCAGAGGCCCGAAGGCCGCAAGCCACGGCTCCCAATCGGGAGATTTCCGGAACGACGACGGCGATTGTCCAAACCGTTGCCGAAAGGCGCGGGCGAAGGCATCCGGGGCGTCGTAACCAGCATCCATCGCTATGTCCGTCACGCTTGTCGCGTCTCTATAGGCCAACTGATATGAAGCACGCTTCATGCGGGCGAGCTGTACATAACGATGCACGGACAACCCAAAGGTTGCCATGAACTGCCGGTGAAAATGGAATTTTGAAAACGCGGCGACACCACTTACTGCGTCCAAATGCAGATCGTCGTGCAGATGTTGGTCAATGTGATCCAGTACCCGCTGCATCCGGGCATGGTAGTCTGTAAGCGCCGCCTTCATCATCCTATCCTCCGTGGCGACACCAGTTAGGCGCTCTTGGACATCGTGTGCTCGACCGATCTTGCGGTTTTGCGCAGTCACACACCATCGCCCACGGCACCTTTCACGGCGTTCGGGCATACCTATCCGCAAAAGCGGATCGGCAGCCTTGCTCAGCGGGCCAAAAGCTCTGGTATCACCAGCTGTCGGTTCCAAAATAGAACCATCAGCACTGCGGTCCTACCCAATGCGACCCAGGACAAGATATCGTATATTCCGTCGCCGATCAGCGCGGCAATCAAGCCGAATGCATTTCCCGATATACCATCACTTGCGAGACGACATGTCCAGAATAGCTGACCATCTTCACATCATCACGGGCGGTCCAGGGTCGGGCAAAACGAGCCTGATCGACGCCCTTGCTGCGGAGGGCGTCCGTCACATGCCAGAAGCCGGCAGGACGATTATTCAGGACCAGGTGGAGATCGGCGGCATCGCTCTGCCGTGGAATGATCGGGAAGCGTTTGCAACCTTGATGTTGGCATGGGAACTGCGATCCTATGACGAAGCTGTGCGAGCGCCAGGCCCGATCATCTTCGATCGCGGCATCCCCGATGTGATAGGCTATCTACGCCTTTGCAGGTTGCCCGTGCCGGCACCGGCGCTGCGGGCGGCCGAGCTACGGCGCTATTCTAAAAGGGTGTTCATCGCGCCGCCTTGGCCGGCCATCTTCGAGCAGGACACCGAGCGCAAGCAGACGCTGACGGAAGCCGAGGCCACGTACCATGCGATGGTCGATACCTATTCCGCGCTGGGCTACGAGCTAGTGCCGCTGCCTTTGGCGCCCGTCGCCGAGCGGGTTCAATTCGTTCGCAAGCAGATCGCCTAGTTTCTCGATTCGCCATCCTTTTCGGGACAGCCGCGAGCGACCAAATCTGGCGATAGCCGTCGTTCAGCAGGTCGTGTCGGGACGACGCCTTTGTTCCACCGTCCGGCATCGATTCTGGTACGCGGCCGACCAGAACGCGTCGTTCACATTTGTCACCGAAAGCGTCCGACCCGGACAAAAGCTGCCGGCGCAGGTGTTACGTCCGGCTTAGCAGGTTGCGGAAAAAGGCTCTTTCCTTGAACCGCTTGAGGTGATTCAGACGCCTTCAACTGAGGTTGAAGGATTTGAGATGCGGGGCGGCGATTACCGGAGCGAAGGGTTGTTTTCCTACGT
>NZ_BAAILP010000032.1:0-45211 GCF_054589055.1 Novosphingobium sp. 11B
GTGCTGTCGGCCATCCAGAAAGGCGTGAGCAATCGCATCCTCTCGGAACTCGACAAGCTCTCGGAGAATGACGCCGATCGCTACGCAGGAATCTGGAACAACTTCGGGGCTGTGCTCAAGGAAGGGCTTTACGAGGACTACGAGCGGCGCGCGCAATTGCTTGGGCTTGCTCGCTTCAAGACGACGGCATCGAACGGCGAGTGGCGCTCGCTCAAGGATTATGTAGCGGGGCTGAAGGAAAATCAGACTGCGATCTTCTATGCTACCGGAGATGACCTCGATCGGCTCGCGACGTCTCCCCAGCTCGAAGGGTTCAAGGCACGGGGCATCGAGGTTTTGCTGCTGCCCGACCAGGTCGACAATTTCTGGACGACGATGGGCGTCGATTATGAAGGCAAGCCCTTCAAGTCGGTGACGCAGGGCGCCAGCGACCTCAGCCTGATCCCTTTGGCAGAGGACAGCTCAGACACATCGAACACCGCAGAGGATGTCAGCGGGTTCATCGCCTTCGCCAAACAGGTGCTGGCGGATCAGGTCTCCGACGTCCGTATCTCCGACCGTTTGACCACCAGCGCCGTGTGCATCGTGGCGCCGGACAACGCCATGGACCTTCAGCTTGAGAAGATGCTGGCCGCCGCCGGCCGTGCGCCCGAACGCGAAAAGCCTGTGCTGGAAGTGAATGCGCGCCATGGGCTCATCGCCAGATTGGACCAGTCGACGGCGAGCGAGGATGAGCGGCGGGACATCGCATTCCTGTTGTTCGATGAGGCGCGTATCGCTGAGGGAGAAGCTCCCGCCGATCCGCGAGCCTTCGCGCAGCGGCTGGAACGCCTGATGGCCAAGACGCTGGGGTAAAACAAGGCATGGGCGGGGGGAGCCGACGGGCTCCCCCTCGTTTTTCGAGGCTCCCAATACGCTGCATGTCGTCCCGGGGCCTATGAAGCGCAGCACCTCTCGTTCTGGCCACTGGCAGAACGGGGATAGGGTCAAGGCCGTTAATCTTCAGAATACCGTAACAACCGTATCGAAAGTGGCCTGCCAGCTAGCACTAGCAGGCCAAATGGACATGCATCTCTTCTCTTGTCTCGGTCGAATCATCAGGCTCTGGTCACGTCACATGGCTGCTGACAGCAATCTGCATGGCTTCGCTCGCACGTACATTACCATACGCTGCATCGAAACCAAATGAAGACTGCGCGGAGAAAACCGACATAGCGGATGCCAGCCGTGTAGCCGCGGTCTCGATACTTGTTGGTAGAGGTGAAATCGCACTGGACTGTTCGGCGAATGATTGACGCGAGGCTGCGGAATTTTGCGGAGCGAGATCGGCAAGCGACACCAAACTATCACTCCCCTCGAAGTATATATTCTCAATATTAATCAAGGTATCATGCCCTGTTGGGTACCAGTACCCTTCCACACTCACAGTTCCATCTTCTTGTCTGGTGAACCAGTAACCGGATTCTTCGCCTGCATAGCGAGCAGTATCTACACCGTCACCACCGTCGAGTATGTCGTCCCCTCCCAGGCCCCTGAACATGTCATCTCCGCTCAGCCCAACAAAATGATTGTCGAAGTTATTGCCCCAGAAGGTATTGTCCAAACTATTGCCGGTTGCAGCGGCAGCGTCCTCCCCAACCATGACGATATTCTCGACATTATCCGGCAACGTTAAGCTAATCGTTGTCCGGATGAAATCAACGCCTTCATTTGCAAGTTCAATGATGACATCAGAGAGATCGTCTACTTCGTAAGTGTCATCGCCCGGCCCGCCGATCATCAGATCCGCCCCTGCACCACCCAAGAGCCAGTCGTGGCCTGTATATCCATATAGTGTGTCGTTGCCGGCTTCGCCGCTAAGAATATCACTCATCGCCGTCCCATGTAGAACATCAGGCCCCGACATCCCAGCCGGAGGCAGGTCGACTACGTCAACCAATTCCGCGCTACCTTCGAAAAACAAATGCTCAACTCCGCGAAGGTAATTCGCGTACTCTTCTCCATCGACTGTTACGATACCGTCGGAAGTGATGCCAATGGTATAGTCGCTTCTACTTCCCTCAAATTTCACCGTATCGACGCCGGCTCCACCGTAAATGAAGTCGAAACCGCCACCACCAGAAATGACGTCATCGCCAGCGAACCCTCGGATCGTTTCATCGGCTGCAGCACCAACGATCTCATCGCTTGAAGCACTACCGTCTATATCGATCCCTGCTGAGGGGAGTTCGAGATAACCTCCATCCTCCTGAGTTTCCAAGGCCTCGACACGTTCCAAGATATCAATCTCGGTCGTAATAAGGTTTGCGACAGAGACCCGCCCATCATCATCGAACGTGATCTCGTAATCTGACGATGCCCCACTAAGAGAAACGATGTCCCAACCAGTACCACCATTCACATAGTCGTTGCCATCACCGGGCAGAATATAATCGTTTCCGGAACCACCGTATATCTGATCACTTCCTGAACCGCCTGAAATATAATCGGCGCCGCCATTACCGATCAATACATCATTGCCGCCCATCCCCATGAGAGAATCCCTACGCTCTGAGCCGATGATTTCATCATCACCTTCCGAACCGATCGGCGCGAAATCGGCCGCCAATACAGTGGTGCGATCATCCGCAAAGTACAGAGCCTCGACATCGACTAACGCGGCTTCACCATTGGGGCTCCAAACGTAGATTTTCCCATCGACGTCACGGTAAATATCGTAGTCGTCAACAGCTCCTTCGAACTGCGCAATATCGTATCCGCCACCACCGTCGATAGAGCTATCTCCACTCCCTCCGATCAGAACATCGTTTCCGGCGCCGCCAATGAGTGTGTCATTACCGCCTTCACCGAAAAGAACGTCGTCTCCGTCTCCTCCCTCGAGAATATCATCGCCTTCGCCCCCCCAAAGGTTATCGTTGCCGCCGCCACCAGTCAGCAAATTGTCCCCAGAATTGCCCCGAATATCGTTATCTAGGCTATTTCCGGCCCCGGCAATTGCACCGTCTAGCAGGTCCAGATTCTCAACATTGTCCGCCAATGTGAAATCGACGCTCGACTGCACTGTGTCGTTACCTTCGCCAGCAGCTTCAACGATGAGATCAGATACGTCGTCGACGACATACGTATCATCCCCTGCACCGCCAACCATTGTGTCAGCACCGCTTCCTCCATCGAGAATGTCATCTCCTGAAAGACCGTAAAGGATGTCGTCTCCATCCATACCATAAAGAGCGTCACGGCCACCGCTCCCGGTCAATGTGTCGTTTCCGAAGCTTCCGGTTTCAACCACACCTGGAGCATAGCTTCCAACCAAGTCGTCAAACTCAGAAATCGAGTAAGAACGGCCATCCGCCACGACATATACCTCATCGAAATCTACGAGCGTCGTTGTTCCGATGAGATTCCATTTATCTGATACGACAAGAGTATTGCCATTCAGGGCTGTCTGCAGTGCACTCAAGTCCCAGGTGACATTCAAACGATCCAGCCCTGCTCCTCCAGTAAAGCTTTGCGACCCACTTGAAAGCGAGATTTCCTGACCCTCTGATTCCTCAATCAAAGGTGTAATCAAACTGGAGTTCGGCACTGACGCGGCATTATCGGGTTCGACAGAAGATCCTCTCAAACTTTGCCCGCCGCCCGTACTCATCGGAATTGTGCCATTGTCTGCAGTGGTGATCCGCAGCGGCACTGCACGTACAACCATCATACCAAGGGAGAAGCTGCCACCGAAACCACCGCTGTCCGTTAGGTTCAGGTGCGAGAAATCGGAAGGTGGACTACCATACGTAGCGTAGCTCTCACTTTGTCCATAAACGAGGACATTCTGCAGAGTTATGGACCCTCCATCCGATAGAGAAATCACGATCGAGCCTGTCATTTCCCAAATCGGGAGATAGTCCATGTTAGGCAAATTTTCAGATACGATGCGGGCCGAACTCATCTGAAAGCTGACAGACACCTCCGACGAGGTGTAATCGGCCAGATTAATAGACATAAAAGGCTGCGTCGATCGTTCTGACTGAGGACGTATTGCATTCATGTTAGAATTATATTGGAGCGTAGAACTCCCATGCATAGTTACAGTGTCGGCTCCATCACCTCGAGCGTACTGATACGCAAACCGACCCGAGCCATTGGCGATATCAATATCGTCATCGCCTGCTCCGGCATTGAGATAGTAATACGCAGATTCGTTCGCATCATTCATCACATAACTTATAACGATCACATCATTGCCCGCGCCGGCGCTTATTGCTCCTGCGTAATTACCGGAAAAAGGCCCATCACCTAGCCTACCAGTACTCCGGTAGTTTACGTCGACGAGGAAATCGTTTGCGTCGCCCCCCACGATTTCATCGACACCTTCACCGCCGAAGATGATCGCAGATTTATCTGTGTCTTCGACGCTAATATAATCAGACCCGTCACCGCCACTTATTGTTTTTTCACTATCACTTCCATCGTATAACTCGTCATCATACTTGCTCCCAAGGATTTGCGTGTGGAAACCCACCAAAGCGATGCTTCCTCCGGTAGAAGTGTCATAAATGAAGCTCTGATCCGGGTCGCGCAAATCGAGCCCCACGCCTCCCGCCATTTTTGAAAGATTTACAACCTGGATTGCTTCGCCTGCCGGCGCGCTGTTGTTAATCGTCAGATCGGTACCCGAGATAATATGCCCGGATACCGAGAAATTGACGTTGCCACCTTTAAGGAATATATTTTCGACCGAATACAATGTATCGGTTCCGGAGGGGCCAGTTACGGAAAGCGCGCCGGTGGCCGCAGTGCCGTAATTGATCAAAAGAGTTTCGCCTTGTGTGGCATAGACCACAGTATCTGTACCGCCTCCCACAAGTTGTCCTTGATCGTCGCCCCAGATTGTATCGCCTCCAGAGCCCCCAAAGAACCAGTCATCCCCGCCCCGACCGACCAACGTATCACTCTGAGCACTCCCGATAAGAGCATCTGCGCCATCAGCTCCCCAGAAAGTGTCTGTGCCTCCGCCAGAGACATAAACGGCCGAGCCATTGTCGATCGATTGTGACTGATCGAGCTGTGATCCCACATACAGTGTATACTGTTCGCTGCCTGGAACCCCGCCTAACGTGCCATCACTTGCTGAAAACGAGATGGCATCAACTACGTCAAACACCGATAGGCCGTGTGCGTTCTGCGAATTCAACCAACCTTTGAATTTATCTAGGACAAAGTCAGCATGCTCGGTGGTCGTCTGCTGGATTGCGGATGTAATTATGTTTTCGACCAGTTCGACCCCTTCCAATGACACATGCTTTTCTGGCAGCATGTCATTGAGAGACCAAGTTTGAGAGGTCAGATCAATCAGTAGCCCAGTGTCGTTAACGACGTCTAGCACACCACGCGTTGCTTCATTCCAATCAACTTGATTTACCGCATTTATCGCCAGAAGGCCCGCAAATTCGACAATTACATTACCTACTGAGGCTTTGAGGGTTTCATTTACAAAGCTTGGCAAATATATGAGCGTCTTTCCAAGGTCATCGGCATCATTGAAAAGCGATCTAATTCCGGTATCTCCGAAAGGTCGGACCCCTTCGTCGATCGCGGAATATGCAATGATCGAGGTAAGTTTTGCCCCTGGGCTCGAGGCGCCGCTAAGTCTACTGTCGATGTCTAGCGCGGCGCCAATGCCTTCATCAAGTAGAGACGGTATGTAGTATTTCGCCGACGCCTTCCAATCGGTTTGTCCGCCTTCGGATGCCCATTGATCTTCCGCAAACATCATTGTCGTCAGTAGGCCGATGCTATGGCGTTCGATAGCATCAAGATCAGCGCCATAAAGATCCATTGCCGTCTGCTGGCTAATTTGCGCTTCCAATGCAGCGGTATCTAGCCCAAGATTAATTCCAAACGCTTGAAGCGCGACTCCAAGTGAGTTTGGAATCAAATTTCCCAGTATACTTCCAGATCCTATTTGCACTATACCTTTTCTAACAAAATCTAGAACTTCAGAAGTGACATGAAATCCTTCAAATGTGGAAAAATTTGGTTCAAGTTCATTCAGATTATTAGAGAACTCTTCTGCGATATCTTCAATATTCACGTTATCGTCGAGATCTGCAAATATTGTCTCATCTGCAATCTTCGATAGGAAGTCGGCTGCGCCCAGGCCAGTTAAGCCAAAGTGATCAATCGTTCGGATAAGCGCTTCACTGAATACTGCCTGCCACGCGGCAATCCCGAACGGCATATGATCGAAGCCGTAGCCTTGATTTCCAGACAGCGAGCTTACAAAACCCGCCAATCCACCGCCAAGTGAGTGCCCCGTTAACAAGATCGGCACGCCATTATTGACATTTGAGAAGACCGATCGCCCGGCAACCGCTTCATAATACGCGACGGCCTGGCCAGCTTGCGCTGCCGATGAATATCCTGCTCCCACCCTCCAACCGTTAAATATGTCATTTAGCATTGGGCTACTGAGAAACTCGGCGGGCGTCTCTCCGAGTTGTGTATCCGTACCCCGATATGAGATGACAATCTGGCCATTCCATGTGTAGGCAGCTGCGTAGAATCCAGTGGAAAGCGACGAGTTTCCTAGTAAAGCTATACTGTCATTATTAAAGGAGAATGTTGCGTTTCCTAGCGAGCTTCCGGGAACATCCAAGTTTTGCGCAGGACCGCGGTTGTACGAGTCCATTGCAAGTATGCTAAGGAAAACGTTCTGGTCGATAGACATTTGCCGATTACCTTTTCCTAAAGTTGAATGCATTGACGGCTACGCCATTTTGTTCAACGTCATCCGTTGTGTCGATAGCCTTTCGGGAACTATAGTTGGGATCCAGAACTGCGGCCGGCATGCAATTCTCATTCTTAAACTCAACCGGCTTGTCAGTAATCTGAACTGTAATATATTTTAATGAAATTCCAGGTCCGAATGTCGCGGAAAGGTTGTCAGGGTCAACACGGCGTATAGAATCTGGATCTGCGATATTATCGAATGTCACAAGCATAGGCCGCAATCGCGGACCGATCCTATAGCCGGTCGTTGCTTGTCGATGGGGGAGCGTTTTTAGCCTACGATCTGCTATGAGGTTCTCGTACTGATTTACTGCCCAATGCTTAACGCCGCCGGCTTTAAAGCTTCCTACCGCCAACATAACGCTCTCAGCCCAGGCGGCACTACTTTCCGATCTTAAAAGCGCAAGCATCCTGCGCTTTTTGTCTATTTTGACGCATACTGCCTCCCCCTTGATCCACCGCGTGATTCCTCCGGGACCGGTGATATTCGTCGAACTGTTTTCTCTGAAGGCGACTTCAATGACACTTGAGGATTGCTTATCACCATCAGGCGTCTGAATTACCACTGTCAATTCATAACGATATTTATAAACAGGATGGGTGTTGCAGCCGGTCGTCGTCAGCAGGACTGCTGAAGGAAGCAGGCGCCAGATGTACGTTAACATTTGACGTGAGACCCCACCCTCTTTCGCTTTATGCATAGTGTCTAACACTTTCTCTACGATCTTTAATGCGCTCCGCTTGGACATGGGGCTACTTTTCACGCGCCGCCTGCTTGGCACTTCTCTGGAGCGGGCTGAGTAGATAATCGATGATCCGTCTTTTTCCGGTCTTTATGTCAACGGTGGCGACAAGACCCGATGTCAAATCGATGCGGTGACCGTCAGCGTCAATGGAATTGCGTTCCAAGCCGATCGTGACAAGGTATACAAGACCAAGGTCTTTATCCTGCACCGCATCTCTGCTGATGCTTTGGACGCGGCCGGGAACTGCTCCATAACGCGTAAAAGGAAATGCCTCTAGTTTGATCGCGGCAGATTGGCCGGCTCGCACAAAGCCCACATCCTTGTTCAGCAACTTAGCTTCCACCTCCAGCTGGCCATCGGTAGGAACAACTGCCATTAGTGGCTTTGCCGCCTCCACCACTCCGCCAAGGGTATGCACTTCGAGTTGCTGCACCGTACCGTTCACAGGGGCGGAAAGACGTTGGAAGCGGCTTAATTGACGTGCTTTTGTCACCTCTTCCCGGCGGAGGATGGCCTCAGCTTCAGCTTTGGCGAGGTCTGTCAGTGCAGTGCGCAGCGCATTTTGTCTCGTCTCGTGAATCTGTTGATCGAGCTTGGTTGCTTCGGCCAATCCTCGACTGACCTGAGCGGTCGCCACTGCTCGATCACCAACCTCCCCTCTGCGCTGTCGCTGCAGTTCCAACAACCGCTGACCAGGTGCATAACCTTTAGCGTCGAGCCGGTTCATGCGCTCAATCTGGCGATCGAGGATTGGGACAGTGTCTGACAGTCTAGCGACCTGTGCTCGAGCGGCGGCAGCGTCCGAATACGCCGACTGGCGCGCTGAGCGCAGGCTGGATGTCGTCGCATCGATCTCGGCAAGTTGCGCCGCTATTAGCCGATATTGCGTCCGTGCTATACTATCCGAGGTTCCTGCCGGCGCCTGGAAGTGCAACCCTTTGCCCGACAAGGCATCCGCAATCGCCTGATTGCGAGCAATGTCGAGCTCAACACTTTCCAGGGCTTTTTCGGCCTTTGCCAGGTCAGCTCCCGTCAAAGTGGGGTCTAGGTCTAGCAATGCTTGACCCTTGTTCACCACATCACCGTTGCGTACGTAAATTGCCCGCACGACGCCCTGACTAGGCGATTGCACGAGCTTCGTGTTACCCGTCGCGATCAAGTTACCTGGCGCAGATGCAACCACGTCCAGCCGCCCGAATACTGTCCAGGCAATCGTGACGGCCAAGCCGGTTAACAACAACCACGCTGTTACACGCGCTGTTGGCGAAACCGGGCGTTCCGCCACTTCGAGAGCGGCCGGTAGGAAATCCGCCTCCCGAGTGGGCGCAAAGTTCTTTGCTCGCTCTTTCTCGGCGCGCAGCGCTTCCCGGAGAACCTGCCAGTGGTGATGTACCGCGCTCATGCGCTGAACCCTCCGCTTTGACGGCGGTGGAGGTCGGCATACCGACCTCCCAGGCGCAAGAGCTGCTCATGATTACCGCGCTCGACGATCTTACCTGCTTCCAGCGCGATAAGACTATCGCATTGCCGCACGGCTGAAAGCCGGTGTGCGATGATGATCACGGTTCGCCCCGCTGCCATGGCCTTGAGGTTGCGTTGGATAATTTCCTCGCTCTCTGCATCGAGAGCGCTTGTCGCTTCGTCCAGAATCAGAATACGGGGCTGATTGACCAGCGCGCGAGCAATCGCGAGGCGCTGGCGCTGGCCGCCCGAGAGGTTTGTGCCGCGTTCCTCCACCATTGTATCATAGCCTTGGGGCAGTCTGACGATGAACTCATGGGCGCCTGCTAGTTCAGCGGCTGCCATCACCTTTTCGATCGGCATCGCCGGGTTCGACAGAGCAATGTTCTCTCGGATCGTGCGGCTGAACAGGAGGTTCTCCTGAAGCACCACACCGATCTGCCGCCGCAGCCACGCCGGGTCAATCTGCGCGATATCGACACCATCTATCGTAAGTCTACCGGCCGCTGGCACGTATAGCCTCTGCAGCAGCTTGGTCAGTGTGGATTTGCCCGAACCTGATGAGCCCACGATACCCAGTGTGGAGCCGGCCGGCACGGCGAGATCGATATCGTCTAAAGTCCACGGGCCATCGAGGGCATAGCGGAACCTCACACCCTCGAAGCTCACTGCCCCTTTGAGTTGAGGCAGAGCGACACGGCTTGCAGTTCCCGGCTCCACGGGCTGGTTCAACACATCACCCAAGCGCTCGATCGCTATTCGAACCTGCTGGAAATCCTGCCACAGTTGCGCCATGCGGATCACCGGCCCTGATACTCTCTGCGCGAACATGTTGAACGCGACCAGGCCACCAACGGTCATGTCCTTGTCGATCACGGCAAGCGCGCCAAAGTACAGGATCAGCATCATGTTGATCTTGGAGATCAGTTGGATCAGCTGGCTACCCGTATTGCCGAGATTGATAACCTTCTGCGATGCGAAACTGTAGCCAGCCAGCTGACGCTCCCAACGGTCCTGCCATTGCGGTTCGACAGCCCCAGCCTTGACTGTTTGAATGCCGCCGATGCTTTCCACCAGCAACGCATTGTTGGCGGCCGACCGTTCGAACTTTTCCTCGATACGCGCCCGCAGCGGCGCGGTAAGGAGAGCAGCCACCGCTACGTAACAAGGAATTGCCAGCACACTGATGAGGAACAGTTTGGTTGAATAGATCCACATCACCGCGAGGAACACCACTGTGAAGAGCGGATCGACAAGAACCGTCAACGAGGCGTTCGTAAGGAATTCGCGGATCGTTTCGAGCTGGCGCACCCTCATCGCGATGTCACCGACGCGCCGGGCCTCGAAGTATGACAGATTGAGTCCCAAGAGGTGCCGGAACAGCTTGGCACCAAGCTCCACGTCAATTTTCTGGCTGGTTTCCGAGTAAAGCCGCGTACGCAGCCATCCGAAGGCAGTTTCCCACACAGATACAACCCCGAACCCAACCACTAGGATAGAGAGGGTATCGAGCGTGTTGTGAACCAACACCTTGTCAACCACGTTCTGGAAGAACAAAGGCGAGGCCAGACCTAGAAGATTGAGACCCAACGTTATCAGCAGCACCTCGCCAATGAGACTGCGGTACTTCACGATCTGGGGAATGAACCAGCTTACGTCGAACGCGCGGCTAACCCCGCCGACTCCCTCACGCGTCGTTACCAGCAGCAATTCCCCTGACCACATCGCTTCGAGCGCTTCCCGGCCGACTTTCATGATCTGGGGCTGTACGCCATCGACCGAGCGGCATGGAGGCTGAATCAAGACTTCGTCTGCTGCAACCCGGGCTATTACGAACCATCCGCTCGGGCCGTTGGCCAACGCGGGCAACGGCATCTGGCGCAACTTGTTATAGCTCGACCGGCTAGATCTCGCTCTTACCTCGTCTTGCCGCTTGGCAAGTCGCTTCAGGTCGTCGCCCTCGATGGCGCGGTCATGCCCGAGACTATGCCTGAGTTGCTGTGGATCGACCGAAATCCGGTGAAGAGCAAGCAGTGTCGCGTAGGCGAACAGACCACTATCGTCTCGATGCCCGAGCATATCCGCAAGGTCAGGGTTATGCATATCATTCATTGGGAGAGCCGGTCACTGGAGAAATATTTGAAGGTCCCTTGGTTGCCAGCGGCTTCTCGCGTGCAAACACAGGCGTTGCGATCACGTTCACCGGTTCGCCGCTGGTTGGCCTCACGAGCGCCTG
Source organism: Novosphingobium sp. 11B (assembly GCF_054589055.1). Lineage (NCBI taxonomy): Bacteria > Pseudomonadati > Pseudomonadota > Alphaproteobacteria > Sphingomonadales > Sphingomonadaceae > Novosphingobium > Novosphingobium sp. 11B. The sequence goes on from NZ_BAAILP010000032.1 coordinate 11,230, forward strand.
AGTTTTCCCCTTGGGTGCTGCGATATTGTCGAGAGCACGGACGGCCGCCGCCCATGGAATGGCACCACGTGCCTCAGCTTTGCGGGTATAGCCCGCTGGATCGTACGTCGCCGCCCCTTGAACAAGTTGGCCCGCCTCAAGTCGGCCAAGTTGCCGCAGCAAATAAGCTTGCGCAACATAGCTGTCCCGTTCACTGGTGAGTATCGAAATCTCGGTTTCTCTCAGGGCATTCTGCGCATAGAGCACATCGAATGTAGAGCGCAGGCCTTCACGATATTCCTCGAAGGTCCCATCGTAATAAACCCGTGCGGCCTTGAGCTGCACATTCTGAGTCGCGACGTTACGTTCGGCGGTAACCCATTGGTTCCAGGCATTGATGATGCTTTGGACGACCTGCCGCTTGGTTGAATCTATCCTCAACCTGTCGGCGCTTTCGCGGTTCCGTGCCTGGGCCACCAACGACCTGATACGACCTCCGGCCACCAAAGGTACGGTCAGCGTTGCGCGTCCCGTAAATGTCACGTCCTGATCCCGGCGCTCGAACGGAAGCGCCCGACCACTTGTCCCGGCGACCCCTTGTAGAGAAAGGTTCGGACGTCCCTCGGCTTGTGCCACGGCGATCTCAGCCTCTGAGACCTTGTCGCGAGCGATCGCCTGCTGAAGATCGGGATTTGATTCCAGCGCTATCGAGTACGCTTCGTCGACGCTTCGAGGGAGCCCTGCTAGCGCAGGAGGCGCAGCAAGAACACCTGGCTCGCGGCCAACAATCGCGGCGAAAGTCGCCCGGCTCGCTTCCATCTCCGCGCGTGACGCATCAAGCTGCACCTGCGCTGCCTGGAGCTGTGTCTGAGCCTGTGCGATGTCCGTCAGTGTCAGTTCGCCCGCTTCGCGTCTGGCGCCGACTTCGTCCAGCATCTTTTCCAGCACCAGCACATTTGTCTCGCGGATGCCCACCACCCTTCTGCCACGAAGCACGTCACTGTATGCAGCGATGAGGTTGACCAACATGTCCCCCTCACTGCCACGAAGTCCTTGTCTGCCCGCCTCAATCCCAAACCGCGCGCTCACAACGGCGCTGACAATCCGTCCACCCGCGTACAAGGTTTGATCTGCAACCAAGCTCGAAGCTAGGCTATTTCGTTCGATGTTCTGGCCATTGCGACGGTCGATCAGGGATCGCGAGGCCTGAGTTGTGCGTCCTGGTAATGTTAGATCGTATTGCCCGCTAATCTGTAGATCGATCGACGGTCTTGCAGCTGCAAGCGCAATACCCAGGTCATCGTCCGTAGCGCGCAGGTCATAACGATCTGCGGCAAGGCCGGGATTGCCGATATATGCCGCGACGATTGCGGCAGCGAGGGTTTCAGTGGGCGCATTATCAGGGATCGCTCCTTGCCCGCCATACGAATCAGAAACTAATCCTTCGACTATCGACGCATCATTATCCATGCCAACTGTTGCGGCATTGCACTGGCTTCCAACCATGATGCAAAGCACCCCCGCAAACACGAGCTCATGGGAGTTAAAGAAACGCATAAGGAAAAACCGCCCATCCGCCAAGTTGAGCAAAATCATCGTGGAGATCGATGAGCCGATGCGTATACACGAGATTCAGGTTTTTGACGCTTCAAGGGGCGCTCTTATGGCCAAGCACGACCGAAGACATGACAGCAGCTCGCCAAGCTGATGTCACACCATCATAAAAATTCACGTTGCCCATAGCGCCCCCCGCGGTGGTTATTTCTAGCGTCTCACCTATGCCAAAGTTGGGCAAGAAATTTACGACGAAATGGCGGTCCTTGCAGAATTTTAACGGTAAATATCGTTTAAGCATTACTTCATCGATCAAGACCGTTCGACGCGTGTGCTACCAAGTTCAAAATTCTACAAATTGATTACAGTTAGTCGGCAACCACCCGTTTTCGACGTTCCGAGTGTGGGCGCTGCGCTCTATAGGGGCCCGTCCGGTGCCCGCTGCTCCCGAAGAAATGCAGCCTGACGGGTCACGCCCCAAGTCGGTCATTGCAAAAGCCTGCCTTCACCGGCACAAAACCGAATGCTTGATCTTGTTGCTCCTACCGTCGGCATAGTGGTGTCCGCGATTGTCGCGGCTAGTCGTACACACCAAAAGCCGGTAATTTCCGCTGCTATTGGAGCTTTGGCTGGAATAGGCGCAGCATTGGTCGCGCTGATTTTAGTTGGAGGCTGGATTTTGCGGCCATAAGTAAGGTTCCAGCGTGCATAGCCAGTTACCACCCCTCATCGCCTTTCCGGGGCGCCGATCGCATCGCTTAGCGAGGTACAGCCGCCCGTCCGTTTTCAGGCAGCCCAAATCCGTAGCTCTAGCGGCGACGATGGGTGGTCAGCTGCCGTTGCATTCTTCAGATAGTGGAACGAGAGTTTTAGTCTTCCAATTAGGTGGATCTTGCAAACCTAGATAGGCGCCTCTGTCGTTGCTGGGCCTAAGTATTTGCAACATCCCATCCGGTTGAACTGCATAGCGCCGTGATAGCTCTCCCTTACCGTCTCGCCAGTCATTCCATGGACTATAAAATTCATCCAAATCAAACTGACGCGAGCATTTAGCAGAACGAACAACGATATAATGGTTTGGATCAGGCCAACTGATTTCCTGCGATTGGCTCGCCGTCAAAATATAGGTGTGGCGGTCAGTCCGGACCTGACTAATTATCGTGACACCTGCTCCGCTGCGGTTCTCGATGATCAGGCTCACCGCCTCAGAGCATGAGCCAAGCAGGATGAGGATTACGAAGAGCAATGCATGGCGCATTCGTTCTTATACCATCACGCTGGACGTCCGCCATGGGGCGTGAACCGAAAGTCTCCTTTTCGGAGCCAACTGGCCGGAACCGGAAATTCCGTTCACGCCCCTTTGCAGACGCTTACGACTTATGCGACTTTGATTTTATGAAGCGCCAGATTTTTGCTCGCATCCAGTTGCTTCTGAAAAGAGGCCGTAGCCGCGTTCAGGCAAAGAGGCCCGACGCGCCAGAGCTTGTAGTGAACTCTGGCCTAACCGATAAAGAAATATCTCAAATGGCAGAGAGGCTCCGCATTCGGCATCCTGAATTGCACCGTATTTTATCTCATCCTGACGAAATGGATTCATCAGAAAGTACAGACTTTTCTATGAACCTATTCGAAAGAGCTTCGGTTGGAGTATCTCGATATGTGCGAGAATTCGAGAAAACCTCTTGTCGAGGTGGAATATCTGGCGTGTCAAAAGTACAGCAGCACCTCATTTATTACATCGCCGGATGGAATTATCGCATTAGCCCAAACGACTGATTAGACATCGTCCGCAATCCACCCATCATCGCCTTTCCGGGGCGCGGATCGCATCGTTTGGCGAGGTAAAGCTGCCCGACCGTTTTCAGGCAGTCCAAATTCGCAGCTTTAGCGGCGATGATCGGCCCTAAGCGCCATTGCCGTCGGGGCCGCAGGCAGGTCAAAGCGCATGATCTCGCTCAATTGGTTAGGCTCAGGACCCATTGATTGACGAAGGTTGATGTGATTCAGGCTCCGTAAGGAGACTGAGCATGAGCGACCTGTATTGGCTGACGGACGAGCAGATGGCGCGTCTGTCGCCCTATTTTCCCAGGAGCCACGGCAAGCCACGTGTGGACGACCGTCGCGTTCTGAGTGGGATCATTTTCGTCAATCGCAACGGGTTGCGCTGGCGGGACGCGCCAAGAGAATATGGACCGCACAAGACATTGTATAATCGCTGGAAACGGTGGGGTGCGATGGGCGTATTCGCCCGAATGATGGAAGGCTTGTCCGCCCAGAGGGCCGAGCCGCAGACCGTTATGATCGATGCGACCTATCTCAAGGCACACTGCACGGCATCGAGCCTTGGGGTAAAAAAGGGGATCTCGGACGCCTGATCGGGCGGACGAAAGGCGGCATGAACACCAAGCTGCACGCCGTCACCGATGCCAATGGCCACCCTTTGAGCTTCTTCATCACGGCAGGGCAAATCAGCGATTACACCGGTGCGGCGGCCCTGCTCGATGATTTGCCCAAGGCGCGGTGGATGCTGGCCGATCGGGGTTATGACGCTGAATGGTTTCGGGACGCGCTCGAGCAAAAGGGGATCAAGCCCTGCATTCCCGGACGAAAATCCCGCTCTCTGCCCATCAAATACGACAAGCGCCGGTACAAGCGCCGCAACCGCATTGAGATCATGTTTGGCCGTTTGAAAGACTGGCGCCGCGTGGCAACCCGCTACGACCGCTGCCCAACCGTGTTCTTCTCCGCCCTCGCTCTGGCAGCCACTGTGCTATTCTGGCTCTGATCAACGAGTCCTGAGCCTAGCTTTCCGCCGAAGAGCGCCTCGACGCGGTCCGGATCGTTATTATAGTCGGCGAGCAGCTGATCGAGGACAGCCTGGTAATCGCGATCACTCTCATTTGCATCGAAAACTACACGCACGATCTCGGAAAGGTTTTCGCCGAAGGTTTCAATGTGGGGAGAGGTCACATTCGGCACGTCATCGAAAGGGCGGCGTACGACATGAACCCGCCTGCTCGGCACCTGCTGGACGACAATCGGACTGTGCGTCGCAATGATCGCAAAAGAATCGAAGCCCTCAAGCATCTCGTTGAGGATGGTGAGCAACGTGGTTAGCAGCTGCGGATGGAGATGCACCTCGGGCTCGTCGAGAAGGACCAGCGATCGGGTTCGAAGATTTAGAACAATGTCACAGACGATGTTGAGAACGATGCGCTGGCCTGCGCTTAGCCGCTTATAGACCGACGCACTTACCGGAGCACCTTGAGGGAAATCCTGTCCAGGAATGACCATGCGAAGCGCTTCGCGAAATAGCCTCTTCTGCTCATCGCTCATCTTTTCGATAGCGCTTGGGATGCGCGATGCGATCTTCTTCACGTCAATCTGAACGCCGTCGCGACGTCGTAGACCGCAATAAGTGTAAAGAAAATCCTTGCCTTCCTTGACGCTGGGAAGGGCGAAATCGTCAAATGCGCTGAAGGAAACTGAAAGGACGCCGTAGAGCGACGGTCGCGGCGTAAGAGAGCCGAGCGCCTCAAAGCTCTCCCCCCGTTTTTCTCGCGATTTTGTCGTTTCCGATCGTTCGAATCTGCTAAGCAGAACGGCAAGATTGGCCATCAGCTGCGTTTTACCGACCCCATTGACGCCGACCAAAACATTGACGCGGTGCGGTAGTCCGCCACCCGGCTCGAAGTCGAAGGGAACGAGATGGGCCCCGCGTGCGCCTTTGAGCTGGGTCTCCAAAACGAAGCTGTTGACCAACTCGACACGGCCCACGAACCGATCGAGAGCAAAGTCGAGAGCCCTTTGGGCAGATGTAGTCCGTAGGAAGCTGATGCGAAAGACGTCTTCGCTCTCAAGCTCGTCGCGAGAAAGGTCCAGCAGAGGTATGTCGCGCATCGCCTCGGCATACGCTCTGCGAGCGGGACCACCCAACTCGGCCAGCTTCTCATAGTATTCCGTCGACTGACCGAGCGAAATGAAATGCTGTTCGAAACCGGGATAGGCGCCACTCAGCTGCGCCCGCATTGCTGGATCACTCGATTTCAGGCCGCGCGGAGCGATCTTGACCCCGCCCAGGCTGATCGCGGTTTCCTCATCCTGCGTCGGATAGTAGGTCGCCTTGAACAGGGTCTCGAACCCGTAATCATTCCACGTGTCCCGCCGCAGCGCTACAAGCGGATAGTTCCGCTCCACGCCATCGGGCCAGTCCGCAAATTTGTTGAGTAAAATAATCTGCACGGGCGCCTTGTCTCTTATGATTCTCTTCGAAAATCGAACAATTTTAGTGAATGTTCGAGGATCGACTACGAGATTATTAAAGGATCCATAAGCTTATTATTTGTCTCCCCGCAAATAATAACGAAATAGATCGAACCGAATAATGTTACCAACGATCGATGGCCTGTGCTGATTGGCGGTCAAGATAAAGGGTGGCTATCCCCGCTATCCCTTATCGGCGAAAATCAAACCGAACGATTTACATCGTGGCTAGCCCAATTGCGCCTCGAAATCGTCCGGCGGGGGGACGTCCAGATCCGGCTGCAGAATGAACCCCGGGAAATCGATTATGTGTGCGCGGCCCTGCATCTCACCGAGGACGAGCGGCAATTTTTCCGAGGTCGACACAATGACCTGTCCATTGCCCTTGCTCGCTGTACAAGCACGTTTGAGGAAGGCAAAAAGATCGTGCGACGCGATTTCCTGCTGTCCGGGTTCGTCGAACACAACGAGGCCCGGATGGTTCGTGGTGTTCGCGCGCTTCAATTCGAATGTGGCCAAGAGATAGGCCCATTTAAGGCGGATGGCATCGCTCGCCGAGATCTCGAAATTGATCTCTTTTTCGATGACATCGTCACCTTCGCGGGCGCGAACCAATGGACGAAAGTTATCGGTTGAGAGCGCGATTTCTTCCGGTTCAAACGATCGGAACCCGTAGACTGCTAATTGCTCGATAATCTTGGCGGTCAGCAATTCGACCTTCTTCTTGTCGGCTGTGGTGAGGTTGTCTTCGGGCAAGCCGCGCAAAGAGGCATTCGCCTTTACCCAATCGGTCGCGATCCTCTGCAGATCGTCAATCAACGAGATGGCCAGATCGTCGATACTGCGCAGCTGCGTGAGGAAGTTCTGCTGCCGAACCAGATTCTCAATTGCAGCACGGGATGGCGAAGTTCCAGGCCGCAACAATTCCTGCCGCAGACTACGCAGTTCCTGTTGCTTGTCCTGAAGATTGCGATCAACGCCGCGAAAACGGCCCGCGATTTCCTCTAATCGTTGACCGGATGCGCCGAGGGCAGAGCGATAGAGCTCTAGTTGCGATTTGACGAAGGCGATGTTCTCCTCGAGCGCCATGCCGACAGAGTCCACGGTCGGGAGCAATTCGCTGGTCACATCCTGATGGCAGGTCGGGCAGATATGTTCGTACGCGGCCTTGCCGAGATCCGAACCGAGACGTTGCAGCTTCTGCGCATCCTTGTTCCGGCGCAGGTCGATTTCAAGCGCCTGGACCCGTGTGGTCAGAGCCTTGCTATCCTGAACCTCGGCAGCGTGCTCGTTGCGAACAGCTTCCAGAACTGCCGTCTCTGCGTCGATCTGCGTTCGCAGAACGGCAATTCGGGCCTCGATCTCGGGTGCGATCGTATCGATCGTCGGCATTTGTGCGGTCTCGAGAGCGGTGATGGCCGCTTCAATCTCGCCGATAAGCTCGGTTAGTCTTACCCATTCCCCTTCATGGAATAGCTGAAGATCGATCTCAGGCTCCTGAGCGAACTCGGCAGTAGGCTTCTCCGGTAGCCCCCGAATTCTCCCGATCTTGGCGGCTGCGTCCTGAAGCTTGATACGCTCCTGTGACCACTGGTTTTTGAACTCCGCGATGGCATTGCGCAGTTCCGAGCGCCGCCGACGATACAGGGCCACATCAAGGTCGAGTAGGAACTCCATCACGCGCCGGGCAACGTCTTGGATCCGAAGGAAAGTTGGGAACGGTCCCTGGATGCTAGACCAACCCCGTTTCTGCTCAACAAAGAGCATCGGGAAGATGGCTTCGAGGTAGAGCGGGCATTCGTTCCCATCGAACCTCGAGACAATCGGCAGGTCCCAGCCAAAAAACGAGGTGAGGAAATGGTGGAACCCATCCTCTTGGACTGCGGCCCCGCCGTCGAGGACGTAGAAATCGCGTTGGTGCGCCGAGGGCAAGCCGGTGCTGAGCGCCGCGCCGAAAGTGACCCGGATCAGCTTGGTGTCCTTGCCTCCGACCACGTCGCGATGGACGACGGCGATTTCTCCAGCTTCATTCTCGATCTCGAGTTCGACGAAAGACTGCAGGACGCTTTCATATTCGGCCTTCTCGGCAGCGTGGATACGTTCGCGCATGGCATAGGGAAGTGGGATCGCGAGCTGCGGCCCCAGCGAACGCTCAAGCCCCAGCGCGTAAATGATCGCCTGGAGGCACGTCGACTTGCCTGAGGTGTTGCCAGCCTGGATGATATTCAGTCCGTCCTTGAACCCAATATCAGCCTTGTAAGCTCGCTCTGCCGTAAAGGAGCGGAGCCGCAGGTGGCGAAGTTTGATCATGCTGCAGTTCTTTCGCCAAGCAGTTCTGACACGCGGGTCTCTGTAAGTTTCTTCGCGTGTTCGGTGATGATGTTGCGCTCAAGCTCGAGCGCGTCCTCTACGCCTTCAAGCTCGGTCGCGGCCGCAGTTCCTATGGCCGTCAGCTGCAGCGAAGCCCGACCGCTTGCCTTTGTCCAAGTCGCGAACCGTTCACCGACCACGAAGTCAATCGCTCGCGCGAAGGCGGGCTCTACCCGCAGGTTCCAAGGCAGGATCGTGGCTCCCGCATGGGTAGCCTCCTTCAGCCGAGCGACCTGGTTGGACCTGATCGCATCGTTCAGGATGTGAAGCTTCGCGAGTGATGCCTTGCTCGACCTCGAGGCTGCCAGCATCAGAAGGATTAGAGACACGCGCCATGCGATCCGCATGTCGCCTGGCACAGGTGTAGGCCGCCTTTTGAACGAGAAGCGGGTATTAGTGAAATCTGGTGTGCTCACGCCTGGCCGCTTTCTGGGAAATCGAGCGGGCATCGGATCAGCCAATCGCTGATCGTGCCGAGCGCGATGCGGGTAAGAAGTCCCTTGCCCAGCGTTGGCAGTGCTTCGGCGAGCGAAGTCTCGATCCGGGCCATGCTTTCCTGCAGCTGCTGCACGGGAATGGTCGATGAAGCTCCGACGGCAATCAGCCGGGCTTCCTCGGCATCAATTGTTTCGAAGGCACGCTCCCACAAGACCGCATGGTTTTCGCGCAGCTGTTCAAGTGCGTTTTCGCGGTGCAGATGAGCTTTGACATACTGGTCACGCCTCGCAGCGATTTGACCTAGTGGAATGGCAGGGCCGAATGCACGTCCGAGTTTATCATCGATCCGTGCGCCAATTTCTGTGGCTGCGGCGGCATCCTTGACCTGCTCGTCGGTCGGGACGACCACATTGATCGGTGGCCCCAACGAAAGGCTTTTCAGAAGCTCGATTTCTGACTGAAAATCATGTTGTGAGTGGCAGAGGGCTTCGAAACTGCTGTCGAGGAATGCAAGGCCTTTGGCCTTCGCGGCTACGCCGTGGGCGCGCACGGCCGCCACGACGTCCTTATTGTCCAGGAACGGGCAAAGAAGGATCCACCGTCTCGCCTTGGTTCCGGCAAGGATCTTTTCGATCGTCGCCTTGTTCTTGTCGAGCTTCTTCAAATCGCGACTTGCTTTTGCCTTCATCGCGCTCGCCGCCTTGGCTACGTCCGAAGCTTCTTCAGGGGCGTAACACTGGTAGAGACAGCCGCATGTCGTGAAGAACTCGAGGCCCGCATCGCCCTTAACCCTGTCGGGAACGATCTGGACATTCTCGGCGCCATGGCGGCGCTGAACAAGCTGTAGCGCGAATTCTTGCCATTCAACGCCCTTCCATTCTCGGCGGTATGTCATCTGCCCCCCTTGCGTACACAGATCACTTAACCGGATCACCGCGTTCCGGAACCCTATATTTTGTAAATAGTGCGTAATTTAAAAAGAATGTTGCCTCGATCAGCGCCCGCTAACGAGCGGATCGGCCCTATATGGGCGTGGGAGTTCGGCGGCTGAGTGGCCAACTAGGGGCGGCTAGGATGGGCAGGCTCTGGAATGAAGCGGTCATTCCGAACCAGCTCGCTAGACGACGGTCTCTGACAGCAGCCGCAGATCGCGCACCAAGCCTTCGCTATTGGCGAAGTGACCAATCCCGGCCATTCACGGCCGCGGAAGCAGTCGTTCGTGCAAGTGCTGCTTGAAGCTCGGAACTTGGCCGTTGGTTGGCAATCCGCGCGACTGAAGCCGACGTCGAAACACTACTGCTGCAGTCGACATCGGTGGCGTTTGCTGAGCGGCAGGTCCAATGCGACGCGAAAATCTCGAACGTGTAATTCAGCCACCACAGCACGCACCGACGATCGCTATCCGGCCTCGCCCATCGTGCCAAGACTTCCGAGCGTCCCTTTCGGCTTGCGATCGTAGGTGGATCGGCCCTCGAGCATCTGCACGAAGGCCTCGTTGCGGTTGGAGGCGCGATCGACCAGACGGTCGAAGGCGACGACTTCAAGCATGAGGTTGAGCGACTGGAAATACCTGTATGCCATTTGCCCACCGTAGTTGGTGATGACGAAGTCCTCCATTCTGAGATAGCTCTGCAGATTGTCGTTCCAGTCCGCGATCACATACCCACGTACCATCGTATCCGGTGGAACGGCGATCTCACGTCCGGCCGAGGTCTTGATCCTGCCCTTGGTGCGGATGTCGGATATCTGGCGCTTCAGTTGATCGACCGGGTTATTGGTCGAACTGTCGCTTCCGGCCGAGTATCCTGTCTTCTGCGGCCGCTTCATCTCAACCACCATGAGCTCGTTCTGGTTGTTCACGAGCAGGTCGTGCGCGTACTCGCCCTTGGCCCTGTGGTTGCCGTCAGGCGTGCGATCGCTGGAGATGTACTGCGCGTAAGCCAGGTCGTCGTCGAGCAGCCACAGGTTGTGCGAACTGTAGTCTATCTCGTCGCTGTCCTTGTAGCGCGGATAGATCAGCGCATGCACCTTGTCCTCAGTGGCAAGACCTTCCTCCTGCTTCTTCAGGAGTTCGCGGAAAATCGTGATGACATGGTTGCGGTAGGCGACATAGACCGCCAGCGCCTCCTTTGCGTCCGCCGGGATCTGCGTCTTGACCAGATGCTCGAGCTGCTCGACGCTGGCGTTCTGGTCCAGCTTGGAGAAGTCGAACTTCTTGCGGAAGCGCTCTACGAACAGGTCCTGCGCCAGCTGCTCACGGGTCTCTGTTATGGACCGCTTCCGAACGAAGTCCTCGGGAGAGCGATCGCCCAGCCCGCGTCGCAGTAGCGGATCGACAGCGATTAGATGTTCGACGTCGGCGACCATCTTTGCACGACGCTCGCTGGTATAGGTGCTTTCGATCTCCAGAATATGCTGCTTCGCCAAGGCGACGAGATGGTCCCGGATCGACTTCTTCACGCCGTCGCGCATGACCTTGCCGTGCAGGTTCGTGATGCGGTCACGTGACTGAGACGACACGAAGAAGTCGCTCGATACGGCCACCAGATAGAAATAGCGGCGGGGCCCGTTCTCGCCCGCCTCGACGAAGGGCTTGTCGTTCACGCCCGACGATATATTCTCCAAATCGCTCGCAGCGCGGTTGTTGGCATAGAAGTACAGCCGGTGCTTCTTGGCCTGAGCCTCACCGACCTTGAAGTAGCTGAAGTCGAACCGCCGGCTCTTCTGGCCGATCTCCAGGTACTCGGTCCGGGATCCACCCACCGAAAGGGATTGATTGAAGTGATCGTATAGATTGAAGTGAGCCTCATCGACGACCAGAACCGTCTGCTTCGGAATCTTTCGCTGTATAAACTCGATCAGGAAATGGTCGAGCAGAGCGGCCGCGATCGCATCCTCCGCAGCCTCGCCCAGGTAGCGCTGGCTCGTGAGGTCGAAATAGTCCTCGCTCTCGTCGAGGGGCGACCGCATGAGCGCGGTCAGCCCGGATTCGAAGCGATGCTCCCGTGCCCCTTCGTCGGCGGCGATCTCGACCAGGTTGTCATCGGTCGCGAACGGCTTGTAGCGGTACGATCCGCCCGTAACGCCGCCCGACGCGTCGGTCTGACGGGAGGAGTAGAACACCTCCCTGAAAATTCTGAAGGCTATGAAGCGGCCGAAGCCCTTGCCGCCACGCTCGAACTTGTTGCCGGTCAGCGGCGTGAGGAAAGCGGTGAGGTTCTTGTCATCGAGCCCCACGCCGTTGTCGGCGATGACTATCTGGCGATCGTCGCTTGAGATCTCGATCTCGATGCGCCCATCCCGCTCGACGTCGGCGCCCCACCGCTCCTCAATGGAATGGAGGGAGTTGGACACGGCCTCGAACAGCGGGAAAAGGAAGCCATGCAGGCCTTCAGGGAGGGTGGCGCGCTTGACCTCGGAGGCCAGATCGATTGACTTGTGCTTCACTTACAACCCCACGGCGACTGGCGGGCGCCAGACGGAAGCAAAATGCACATCGCGTGCCGAGAGGGCAAGTCTATGCCTATATAGCCGACGGCGACCTACGACGGAGCCAGACCCAAGGGGATTGCAAGGCGGGCCGGGTGGAAATCGACAATGGTCGAGGATCGACTTGCTCGGATGCGCCTGACGAGACGAGGTAGAACAATGGTGCTGATCCCCTATATTAATGAAGAGGCCGCGCAAGCCGCCGCCATGCGTCCGGTCCGGATTGCTTCAGGACCGGTCAGCCCACGGATCGCATACCTTCTCGCATTGCCCGACGAGCGATCGGGCAAATCTGTATTCCAAGGTTTCGATCGCGCCCTGCTAAATCTATCGTGGGCGTTCGAGACTATGGTGGGGCTTCCGGCCACGATCTTTGAAGGCGCGGCGCCGCTGCCTCCCCTCATCGCAATGCGTGCCTGCGGAATGGCCGCCTGGAGACATCGCGTTATTCCGGCGAGCTGGATCAGGTTCGTTCCGATGGCCACCTCAGCTCCATTCACGGTGGTCTTTACCGCTGACCCGGCTGCAGCACAGGCGATATCGCGCCATTTCCAAAAACGCACCGACGCGCCGCTACACATCTCGACGGAAGACGTCCCGGGCGCGATCGCGCCAGATCATGCAGACATCGCGGCGCTGAAGAGGCACTTCATCGCATTCATCGACGCAAACCCGAACTTGGACCTAAAATCGGAGCGGCTCGTAATCTCGCGCTGGAAGCGGCGCCCCAGGCGGCGAAGCGCATTCGACTTCAAGGGCAACTACACATTGCTGCCGAACCACATGGCACTGCGGTCAACCGGCATCGAGCCCCGGAAGGAGGTTCACGACTGGTCCAGCGACGAACCGCAGGATTACATCGACGCCATCCTGGAGAGCGCACGCGCCGTCGACAAGGAACGCTCCCGTGGCCGCATTGACGATACGATACGACTTGTGCCTCCGCGTCCGGACACCTGGCTGATATCGCCGGCGCTTCTCCCCGACTTCAAGCGGAACATCGAGCTGGACGGGATGAGCCGGGACGATCGAAAGGCGGCCAAGGCGACGATTCGGATGTACGAACGCCAGCGCGACTTCGGGGTACGGCTCACCCGGGAGCAGCATGACCTGCTGATGGAATCCGAATCGGCCAAAGCTATGAAGGCGACGCGTAACGTCGAGACCAGGATGTTCGCAGCCGCCATTGGGCTGGCGACTGCCGGAACCATGGCGAGCGCCTACAGGCTGACGCCAGCGATCATGCAGGCGGCAGGTAGGGTTCGCGTCTTCGCCGAGAACGTCCGCGCCGAAGCCAACACTCCTGCGCCAAAGGTCGCCAAGCTGTTCGCCGACGTGCAGGATCAGCTCAGCGCGGGCGTTCCGCAGGAAATCACAGACCGAGTGGAGCGCTCGACGTGGGGCGTAAAGGCCGTCACCGACGCGCCGATTGAGTGGCTCCCGGTGCAGGGGCTGCCCCTCACATTGCTGCGCGACGTGTCGCGCATCCCGGCAACCCCCGGTGACCTGACCATCGAACTGCTGTCCCATCACGAGCCGATCCGGATCCCCGTGGAGGATTTTGCCGACGTGCTTGTCGTCAGTGCGTTCGAGGAAGGCGACAGCTTTGATCGCATCCGCGCGGCGCTGGATGTCACGGAAGCGAACTGGTCCGCGCGGGTAAGCATTAAGTTCGTCCGGGTCGGCACGCAGGCCGAGTTCGTCGCCGCCATCAATGACTTCGAAGGCCCGCTGATGATCTTCGACGGCCACGGCAAGCACGAGCGCAATGGACAGGGCAAGCTCCTGCTCGGCAAGGAAGAGGTGGACGTCTGGCAACTACCCTCCGCTGTCCGTGTCCCGCCGATTGTCATCCTGAGCGCGTGCGACACACACGCGGCGGACCGCCACTGGCCGAGCGTCAGCAACGCATTCCTGCGTCTGGGAGCTCGGACCGTCTTGGCCACGCTGCTGCCTGTCGGGGTGATGGAGGGCGCGGTGTTCATAGCGCGCTTGATCTTCAGACTGGCGAGTTTTCTGCCGATCGCCGCAGCGGCGAACGGCCGCATCACCCGGTGGAGCGAAGTGGTCGGAGGCATGCTCCGCATGCAGTTCGTCACCGATCTCCTGCGCCCACTCCTCTCTACCGGGATCATCGCCCAAGACCAGTACGACGCCATGCACGCGCAGGCATCCTTCCATGCCAACTACAGCGGAGCAAGCGCGATAGGGTATCTCGAGCAAGAACTTTCCGAGCTGGTTGACTTCACGAACCACCTGCGATCGACCATCGCCTCCTCCGATACGATCCGGTACGCACAGATGGGTAATCCAGAGACCATTCTGATCGGGTCCGTGGAGGATCTGCCCGCCGCCGTCAGAGCCAAGTTGCCGTTCCCAGCGAGCTTCATGGCGCCTGTCTGGCGTGAGGAACGAAACCTTGACATCGCGGCGGTCCGACGCGCTGAGGCGAACGTGCGTAGGCTGTTATCCCAATCCAGATCCGCCTAATCCGCAAACCAAGACGTCGGCGACCGCAGGGCGATGGGACACGCGATCCAGCGGGCTGCCCATGACATTTGCCCGCCCGTCCGCTGGCGTCAGACTCAACACGCCCGCTGACCGCTGTCATCACTGGTCTGAACAAAGAAGCGAGTAAACGTTCGCCGGAATGGACGCAAATGGCCACTCCAAGGCATCCTCAATGAGAAAAGCTGCCAGTCCGCACCTGGGAGCGAAAAGTTCCGTGCTGAACGACCGGGAAGGGTCGGCTTTCATAGGCACGCCATGGAACAAGCCCGGCGTTCCGGCCAGATTCCTACAGCGTCGGCTTTCGAAAGCGACCGGAACCGCTCAAGCCCCCATCGCCCGGGCTTGCCGAGACAGAGGCCTGGCACGGACAGCCCGAAAGACCCGACAAGGCCCGCCGACGTTGCCCAAGACGACGTCGTCAGGCTCGATACCTTTCGACCGCCCCGCGCTGGAAAAGCTCCGCCGGGCGCAGTGGGTTGCCGCCATACCCGGCGGCAGGCCCGATGAACTGGAACCGTCCCTCGCTGTCGATTTTTTTAGGTAGCGATAGGCCTGATGATGACGCTGCAAGACGGACATCGAACGATAGCTCTGCCTTTTGCCTGAACCGGGTCTACTGCTGCATGGCGACCAGCGCTCCGGCTGCAGTCAAGACCGTTCCTGCTCCGGGCGTGATGAGCGTGAAATTCGCCCCCACTTCCTGACCCTGAGGGCCGTAGAACCGGCCCGTCACACGGCCGCTGGCACCCGGCACGCCGGCGATGTCGGCGGCAAAGGCGTTGGACATGCCCGGAGCCCCAGGCATCCAGCTGTTGACGAAAGTGAAAGTGCCGAGGTCGGTCGCGACCTGCGTGCGCGTGTTGGTGGCTGTGGGTTGCATCGACCCGGTGAACGCGCTCCGGCCAAAGTCGAACTCGAACGCGGCAGAGCCATGCAGGGCGAACAGGTCGGCATTTCCACCGCTGCCGAGCGCGCTGCCATGGACCACGCCCTGATAGCTAGCCTGACCGCTGCGAGGCAGTTGCAGGAAGCCCGTTTCGAGGCCGAACACGAAGGCCTCGTTCATCGGCCGGCTGCCCGCGATGCGGACATCCCTGAGACCGAAGCCGGTATACGTGAGCGCGAGTTCGTCGTTGCCCCGGCCGGGGTTGTAGATACGATAGGTCTGCCCGGGTGTCGGCACGTAAGTTGTGAAGCGCGCATCCGACTGCGCTGCCACGCGGTTGCCATCGTTCAAGTCATAAAAGTATTTGTACGAACGAGGATCGGTAGCCGCCAACAATTCGGTCTGGCCGCCGCCGCCGAACGCGACATCGCCATAGTCGCCGGTGCCGACATTGGACGTAAAGACAATGCTCGTCGAATGGAGCTGTAGCGACACGGGAGTGACAAGATCAACGAGCGTTTCATACTCGGAGGCAACGTTGCCCGATCTGCCGAGCAGCACGCCGGAGATTATCTGGTCGCGCGAATTGGCACCATGGAACGTGGCGCCTACCTCTTGGGCTGCGGGACCGTAGAAGCGCCCCTCAAGGACAGCCGCGGCATCGTTGAAGCTGATCGAACCGGTCAGTACGTTTTCGCCGACGCCTAAACGACCATCCAGGGTGAAGGCCGACTGGCTTGGCACGTAGTACCCGTTCAGGCTCGGAATGCGCGATGTCTTGAGGCCGCTCCCTTTTAGCGTGGCCGATGCGAAGTCGATGTTCATGATACCACTGCCATCGAACCTGATGAGGGTTTGGTCTCCCGCCTCGATGCCGATGACGTCGAATGCGAAGCTGCCGGTTCCTGTCCCAGGAACGGCGCCGTTTGCCGTTCGCACACCATAAGTGAACACGTTCAGGCGATTGTTCTGGATGCCTTCTGCCGTGTCAGTGCGACGCTGAATGCCGCCCCCGACGTAGCGATAGGTGAGGATTCCGCTCTCGCCCGCTTTGGTGAGGGCCAGGCTGTCGGTGATGGTCCCTTGGGTCTTCACGTAGCGAGCCATCCGGGCATCATCGCTGACGGCTGCCCGGTCCGCCATCCCAAAGGTCTGCGATGCATGCGGCGCTGTGATCGTATAGCTGCCGTTGGCCGCATCATAGGCGATCGTCAACGTGGTGCGTCCCTTGGCCTCCGGGCTTGTGCCCGCACCGGGATACAGAGCCGAGACGGTGCCGGCATCCGTGCTGAAGACTTCGCTGATGCTGGGATTGATAAGCGATGAATTTCCGGCGGTGGGCGTTGGCTCCGGCGCGGGAGTAGGCGTGGGGGGCGGGGTCGGGGTTGGCGTGGGAGTCGGAGTTGGCACCGGAGTAGGCGTTGGAGACGGCGCCGGGGTCGGCGCGGGCGCGGGGCTTGGCGTGGGTGGGGGTGGGGGCGTGCTGTTGGTACTGCCGCCTCCGCCCCCGCAGGCCGCCAGTGCGAGGCTCAGCGCGGTCAGCGAAACGATCGCCGAATTGCGTGCGGTTGGAATTGAAGTCATGAGCCCTCCCCCTTTAGAATGCCGAAGTGACGCCGAACTCGGCGACGACGCGGCGATAGTCGTAGATCTCGATGGAGGAGCGGTTGCGCTCCCATTTGAGGCGCACCAGCGGCGCGAAGCTGCCAAGGTGCAGCGCCCGCAAGGTAGCAGCGATGCTGGCGCTGTAGCGGTCCTCGACCCGGCGGTTCGGGTAGAGGAACAGGCGCGCGTCCGATTCCAGGTGGCTGTAGGCCAGCGTGCCCACCAGCGTCGTGCGGCCCATTTCGCGAAACAAGTAGGCCGAGGTTCCGCCCATCGCCAGCGAGTACCCCGGATCGCGCGCCGCCTCGCGGAAGCCGAAAGCCTGCACGCCGCCGCCGAAGCGCGCACTGAAGGCGCGGTCGAAGTTCGCCGAAAGCGTGAAGTCGTCCGCCGTCTGCAGCGCGTTGCGTCGGTTGGTGACATGGGCGATGTTGCCGTCGAGCCGCACTTGCCCGCGCTTGCCCACCGGCCGCTGCCAGCTGACGCCGCCGCCGATCGTGGTGCTGAACAGATGCCCCCCGAACCATCGCCGCGCCGGGCCCGCCGAGACGGTCAGCTGGTTGCTGCCCCAGGTATATTGCGGCCCGGCCTGGATCGCGACGGTGACGTCGTTGAAGTCTTTCTCGCGGTAGAGCGTCGCGCCCGTGGAAGCGCGCACCAGCAGATCGGCGCCGGGCTCGATGCCGAGGCGAAAGTAGCCTTGGCCCTGAAGGGCAAGTCCCACGCCCGACTTCGCGCGGGCATCCTCGTCGAGCGAGAAGTCGCCGATCACGGTGCCCAAGGTGTCGGACCGCGTGGCCCGGTTGATGTTGCTGTCCGGCGCCAGCGCGACCTCGACGGAGCCGCCCAGCGGCTTTCGGGCGTTGAGCGCGCGCGAGTAGAAGTGCACCAGCTGCTCCACTGCGGAAGGCAGTCCGGCGGCTTGAGCCGCGCGCAGTTCCTTGCGGGCCGCCCCCATGTTGCCGAGCATCGCCTGCATTCGCGCCAGTTCGAGGCGCACACGCGCGGCGCCCGGCTTGTCGTCGAGGATGCGGCGGAATTCGAGCGCGGCATCGCCGTAGCGCCCGAGATCGTCGGCCAGCATCAGGCCAAGGCGAAAGCGCGCCTCGGTGCGCACCTCGAGGTCGACATCCTGCGTCAGTGCGCGATAGGCGACTTCGGCAGTGGGGAAATCGCGGCGATCACGCGCCCGCCCGGCCAGCGCGAACACTTGCGCGGCCGAGAGATGGTCAGGCGCGGAAACCGGCACGGTCAGGGCCCCCTGGACCTGCGCGCCCGCGCTGGTCGCGATGCCCGCCAGCATCGCCACGACCAGCAGTCGACGAATTGAAATGATACACCCCCGTTTGTACGCCTTGCTATCGTACTAAAACGGCTGTTGTCCAGATGGATCGCATGCCAGTCTTGTGCGTCGTTCGCTTTTAGCTCGGTCTTGCGTTGTCTAACGAACAGGCCCTGTGACAATCCCAGCAACCGAAGCCCTTCTGCGGAGCACAGCGCGGAGGAAAGACTGCTGAAGAGTAGGGGCTAAGGACATCTAGACTTTTTCATGACAGGGGAGGGTTGCGAGCTGCCGGAACCAGACCGTCTGCACCTGAGCATGGGGATTTGGCCCCTGAACGTCCACAAAGGGTCGGCTTCGAACGCCTTGACCAATAGATCTGCTATTGCGAATTGACATCAATCCGGATAACGCCCGTCGTGTTCGGCCGCTTCGGCAGCCGGGCTGATCGCGTCGGTGCCTTGAGAAAGGCTTAAAAGGGAACGCGGTGAGGATGGGCCGATACTCTCGGCTCGCCCGAATCCGAGGCTGTCCCTGCAACTGTGAGCGGCGAGCGCGATGTACATGTGCGGACGGGCAAGGCCCGCGCCGCCAGCCACTGGGCCGGACGCTAACTCCTGCGAGGCCTGGGAAGGCCGTGCATCAAGCTGTGACCCGCAAGCCAGGAGACCTGCCGAAGCATTGGTCGCTCTTGCCTGACCCAGGGGATGGTCTCGGCACGGTCAGTTTTCTCCGTCTGAGCGACGAGAATGCGGCGGGGGGCCGCATCGGTGTCGTGCGTCGGCCGCCTTTTGGGGTGTCCGGCTGCCGTGCGTGCCGACCGTTCGCGCGGACGCCTCCCGCCTGGTGCTGCTCGACGCCCCGGGGGGAATGACTTGAAACCGACGACCAAGGCCGGACTGCTTGCTGGCGCATTTGCGCTGATCCCGGTCCCCATGCTGGCACAAGCCGCCGAGTCCGAGAGCGCTGACGATCCGATCGTCGTCACGGGCAAGAGCGGCACCTACAACGCCACCCGCTCCACCAGTGCGACCCGCACCGACACGCCGCTCCTTGAAGTGCCGCAATCGGTGACGGCATTGACGCGGCAGGTAGTGGACGACCTTCAGGCCAACCGCGTCGAGGACGTGCTGGCTTATGCGGGCGGCATTACGCGGGGCAACAACTTCGGCGGCACCGGCCTGACCGACTACAATCTGCGCGGCTTCACCTCCTCAGAGTATTTCCGCAACGGTTTCCCGATGAACCGTGGCTATCCACCCGCCCCAGATTCGATCGCGGTGGAGCGCGTGGATGTCCTGCGTGGACCGGCGGCGCTACTCTATGGCCGCGGCGATCCGGGCGGCACCTTCAACATCGTCTCGCGCGCGCCTGCCGAGCGGACGGCGCAGACGGTCAGCGGGCGGATTGACAGCTTCGGCGGATGGCGCGGCACGGTGGACGCCACCGGCCCTGTCGATAGCGGCCAGACCGTGCGCTATCGCCTTGGCGCAGCGGTGGAAGGCGGCGACACTTTCCGCGACCATATCCAGTCCGACCGCATCGTCGTTGCCCCGGTGGTCGCCTGGGATGCGTCCTCCGATCTGACATTCACGCTTGGCGGCGAGTTCGTGCAGGTCAAGACCCCGCTCGATCGCGGAAATCCAGCTTTCCGTACCCAGATGGACATCGCTATCCCTTCCTCCCGGTTCTTCGGGGAGCCGTCGGTCGGCCGCTGGCGCGTACGCAATGGGCTCGGCAACATCGTCGCCGACTACAAGCTGGGCCGCGATTGGCAGCTGCGCGCGGGGATGCAGTACTACAACGGCGAGCTGGGCGGCCCTGGCATCCAGGCATCCAGCGTGCGGGCCGATGGCCGCACCCTGGTTCGCACCTACAGCGAACGGACGCTGCGATGGCGCGATCTCGATGCGCAGGTCAACCTGACCGGCAAATTCGCCACCGGCACGATCGAGCACGAAATGCTGCTGGGCGCCGAATTCGAGGCGTTTCACTATACCGAGGTGATCCGCAATTCGAGCCCGACGCTCTCGCCCTTCACGATCGACATCTTCGCCCCGGTCTACGGATCGGCCATTCCGCCGCTCAACGGCAGCTTCACCAGCATCCGCACGCAGACGCGCACCTTCGCCGGGTATGCGCAAGATCAGCTATCGCTGCTGCCTTGGCTGAAAGTGCTGGTCGGCGGGCGGCTTGAACGCTTCGAAAGCGACAACCTCAACCTGCGCAACGGCGTGACTTCCGCCTTCAAGCAGACGGTCTTCACCCCGCGTCTGGGCACGGTCTTCGTGCTCAACCGGCAGGTATCGCTCTACGGCAGCTATGCGCGCTCCAACAAACCGAACACGGCGGCCGATGCGAACGGCAACGTGCTCGATCCCGAGCGGGGCACCAGCTACGAGGCGGGCGTGAAGCTCGAACTGCTGGACGGCAGGCTGAGCGCGACGGCGGCGCTGTTCCACACCACCAAGCAGAATGTCGCCACGACCGACCCGGACAACCTCGATTACAGCATCGCTGCAGGCGAAGTGCGCAGCCGGGGCATCGACATCTCCGTCACTGGCAACATCACGCGCGCCTGGCGCGTGGTGGGCGGTTATGCCTTCGCCGATTCCGAGGTGACGAAGGACAACCGCCTGCCGCTCGGGCAGCGGCTTCCCAACACGCCGCGCCATTCGGCCAGCCTGCTCAATGTCTACGAGTTTCAGGACGGCGCCCTCAAGGGTCTGGGTGCCGGTGCGGGCGTCACCTATCTGGGCGGACGCATAGCCGGCACGGCGGCCACCGCGCCATACATCCGGCCCTACGCCACGGTGAACCTGCTCGCGTACTACCCGCTGGCCGAAAACGTGAAGCTGCAGGTCAACGTCAACAACCTGTTCGACAAAAAGTACGCCGAGCGCGGCTTCGGCAGCAATCTGTATCCGGGCGCGCCCTTGAGTGCGGTCGCCAGCATCACGGTCGGCCTGTGATGCGCCTCTTCGATCAAAACCAAGCAAGGATGTGCACGATGAAAACCGCGTTGAATGCGACGATCCTCACCTCGCTCCTCACGCTCTGTGCCGTGCCCGCGCAGGCCCATGGCATCTACCTGACCGAACGCTCGAAGCAGATCGTGCTCGTCTACGGCGAAGGGGCTGACGACATGGACATGGTGAAGCGCGAGCCGCTGATCGACACCGTCGCCGCCTATGATGCTGCGGGCGCGCCGATCAAGGCATCCCACCGGGTCTCGGGCCTCGCCATGCTCGTCGAGACCGAAGCCAAGCCCGCATTCGTCGCTGCCATTCTGCAGAACGGTGTGTGGTCGCGCATGAAGGGTGGCAAGTACGAGAAGAAGGGCCTCGACGAGATGCCCGGCGCCGAAATCTCGACCAACAACGTCAAGTATGCGGTCCGCATCCAGGGCGAACTTATGGGTAGGGTGCCGGCCCTATCCGGACAGGCGCTGCAGATCATGCCGGTCGGCCCGATCCCGAAGCTGCTGGGGCAGAAGCTGAAGTACAAGGTTCTCTTCCAGGGGCAGCCGGTGGCCGGGGCCCGCCTCATCGCCGACTTCGTGAACGACCCGGACGCGAAGGAAGTTGTGACCGGGGCGGACGGCACGGTCATGCTCGTAGTGCGCAACCAGGGCCTCAATGTCGTTCATGCCGTCTACAACGGGCCGAGCGACAACCCGACCAGGTACCGCAACGTCGAACTTACGGCGACGCTGAGTTTCACGCTGGAGCACAAGCCGGAGTAGCGTTGGCTTCGCCTTTGCGCCGAAACAGCGGTAAGGCGAGCCAGCAGGAAGAGAGTTGTGGTTGTCCATCGGAAGAGTTACTCCGCTCATGCACGGCCAGAGGGCGGAGCAAGCCGTGCATCTTCGGCTAGCATCTCTGAGGGGTGAATGGTGAAAAGCAGTAGGTCACACCCTTTTTGAAACGCCCACATCTTTGCGATCCTTACGCCACCCGGGACCTTCCTAACGGCGGTCCTAAGCGCTCAAAATGCGAAAGCGGACCAACCGCTCCTGGGGACGCGAAATTTGCTTCTGAATGGCAAGGATGGGTCGAGGGCGGCAAAGGCTTCTACGCGCCCATCCTGGCTGTTCAATTGGGAAAATGGCGCGCCCATTAGCCGACATTCTGCTGAGGACCGGGCTGGGACGAAGCCGTCGTTCCCAAGTAGTCTTTCTAATGGCGCGTTTTGTCGTCCGCGGGCGTACCGACCTTGCACGCCTGTCATCGTCGGCGTTTGGTGTTGCCAGGAAAAAGACTGGCGAGGAGCTAGCGCCATACTCGAGAAAGTCGCCAGTCCGGAGCGCTGGAAATCAATCTTCGCGCTCTTCGCGCCTGATCGGAAACACCAGCAACGTTGAGGTTGCAGAGGCGCATAACCTGCCCTGCGCATCGACCAGTCGCGCCTCGGAGAAGCCCACACGGCGTCCCAGCGATACCAGCTTTCCTTCTGCGCGAACCGGGCCGCTCGATTCGGTGAGCGCGCGGTAATAGGCGACCTTGAGTTCCAGCGTCGTGTAGCCCTGTCCGGCCGGGAGGCTAGAATGCACGGCACAGCCACAGGCGCTGTCGAGCAAGGTAGCGGCATAGCCGCCGTGGACCGAGCCGATCGGATTGAACACTTTGCGTGACGGCGATCCTTCGAAGACCACGCGCCCGCGCTCCAGTTCGACCAACCGGAATTCCAGTGTCTCGCCGATTGGCGGTTGACGGTTGGCCGCCATCAGCGCGGCCAGCTGATCATGGCCGTCGAGGTCGGTGAGATCCTGCGTCACGTTCATGCCGATGTTCCTGGTTCTGTGGGCTTCTCGGAAAGCCAGGCGCGCGTCTCGGCAAGCAGCTCGTCCGAAAGTGCCTGATCGTCAACCGCACGCGCCAACACCACTGCACCGACCATCGCCGACCATCGACCAATCGCGTCGCGGCGGCGTTCGGCATGATCGCCGCCGGGGAGCGCCGCCGCAAAATGTTCAATTTGCGCTTCCAGTCCCACTGCCATCGCACCACGCGCTGCAGACGCTTGTTGCCGCATCAGCCCAGCAAGGCTTGCGGTCGGGCACCCCTGTTCGGGATGATCGCGGTGTAGGGTCGAGAGATAGGCATCCGTCCATGTCTCCAGATCCGCCATGCCGCTGCGTTCGCCCGTCATCGCCGCGGCGACCGTCGCCGCGATCAAATCATCCTTCGAGGCGAAGTGGCTGTAGAAGCCGCCATGCGTCTGCCCGGCAGCCTTCATCACATCCGCTACAGTAACGGCTGCGAAGCCGTGCTCGCGGAACAAGCGGCTGGCCTCACGCAGGATGCGCGCGCGATTTTCCACCATCTGCTCACGACTGACCCTCATCGAAAAATCTCCACGATCCCCATTGACACTTTCATGATGGCCATCACATTTATGGAAACGCGATGATCATCATGAATATAGTGATTTTCTGGAAAAAGGGCAATGCGATGAACAAACCTGCAGTTCTTATCACCGGCGCTTCGACCGGGATCGGCGCCACATATGCCGATCGGTTTGCCCGGCGCGGCCACGATCTGGTGTTGGTTGCGCGCGACGCCGCCCGCATGGAGGCGCTGGCGACCGGCCTGCGCGCACAGAACGGCGTGTCGATCGACATCCTGCCTGCCGACCTGACCCGCGCTGACGAGATCGCGGCGGTGGAGGCGCGGCTGCGCGATGACGATCGGATCGGCATCCTCCTCAACAACGCAGGTGCTGGTCTGAACGGCAGCTTCGTCGATCAGTCCACGGACGCGATCACACAGCTGATCGCGCTCAACGCGACATCTGTGACGCGCCTCACCAGTGCAGTGGCCCCCCGTCTGGCCGTGCGCGGGGATGGCGCGATCATCAACATCGGTTCAGTCGTGGGACTGGCGCCGGAATTGGGTATGTCGGTTTACGGGGCAACCAAGGCGTTCGTTCTGTTCCTGTCGCAGGGACTGGCGTTGGAGCTTGGACCAAAGGGCGTGTATGTTCAGGCGGTACTTCCTGCCGCGACCCGTACGGAATTGTGGGGGCGTGCCGGAGCCGACGAGGCGAACCTGCCGCCGATGATGGACGTGCACGCTTTGGTCGATGCGGCGCTGGTCGGCTTCGACAAGCGCGAGGGCGTCACCATCCCGCCTTTGCATGATGACAGGTTGTGGGATGCATTCGATGGCGCCCGCAAGGCGATGCTCCCCGGCTTCGGCACGACGCAGCCCGCATCGCGCTACGTCGCCTGAACTTTCACCATATCGATACGAAGGGACGACCGCTTATGACCGGAACCACACTTTTCTCGACCTATGACCTCGGCGGCATCGCGCTCGCCAACCGCATCGTGATGGCCCCGCTGACCCGCAATCGCGCAGGCGCAGGCGCAGGCTTGGTGCCAAGCGAATTTGCCGCTGAGTACTATGCCCAGCGCGGCAGCGCCGGGCTGATCATCACCGAGGCGACGCAGGTGTCAGCGCAGGCGCAGGGCTATCAGGACACCCCCGGGCTCTATACGCCCGAACAGATCGCCGGCTGGCGCAAGGTGACCGATGCCGTCCATGCCAAGGGCGGCCGCATCTTCGTGCAGCTGTGGCATGTCGGACGGATCAGCCATGTCGATCTCCATGGCGGCGAAGCGCCCGTAGCCCCCTCGGCTATCCGGGCGGAGACCAAGACGTTCGTGAACAATGGCTTTGCCGATGTGTCCGAGCCGCGCGCGCTGGAACTCGATGAGCTCCCCGGTATCGTCGATAGCTTCCGTCAGGCTGCCGCCAATGCGATCGCGGCCGGGTTCGACGGCGTGGAGGTTCATGGCGCCAACGGCTACTTGCTCGACCAGTTCGCCAAGGACGGCGCCAACCAGCGCAGCGACAGCTATGGCGGCTCGGTCGAGAACCGGGCCCGGTTGATGCTCGAGGTCGTAGCGGCGGTGGCCGGAGAGATCGGCGCAAACCGCACCGGTATCCGCCTGTCTCCCGTGTCGCCCGCTAACGGTATCTCGTCCAGCGATCCGCAGGCGCAATTCGACTATATTGTCGCCCAGTTGGATAAGCTGGACATTGCCTATATCCATGTCGTCGAAGGCGCGACCGGTGGCCCGCGCGACGTCGCTCCGTTCGATTTCGCAGCACTGCGCAAAACGTTCCGCAACACCTACATTGCCAACAACGGCTTCGATCATGCGCTGGCCGAGGCGCATCTGGCGAAGGGCGAAGCTGACGTGATCGCTTTCGGGCGGCCTTTCATCGCCAATCCCGACCTGGTCGAACGCCTGAAGTCCGGCGCTGCGCTGGCCGATATCGATCCCGCCATCCTCTACGGCGGCGGCGCAAAGGGGTACACCGATTACCCAGTAGCAAACGCCGATACGGCGGCGTGATCGACCACAAGGGGAAGATGCCATGAAGGCCTATATTCTGGACCGCTACGGCAAGGGGCAGCCCCTTCGCCTTGGCGATCTGCCTGATCCGGTGCCCGGCTCCGACGAGGTGTTGGTCGAAATCCAGGCGACCGGGCTCAACCAGCTCGACAGCAAGATTCGCGACGGCGCGTTCAAGCCGATCCTGCCGTACAAGCCGCCTTTCGTACTGGGCCATGATCTGGCTGGGGTTGTCCTGTCGGTGGGCTCCGCCGTGCGGCGCTTCAAATCGGGCGACGCCGTCTATGCCCGTCCTCGCGATGGTAAGATCGGCACTTTTGCCGAACGCATCACAGTCAACGAGGCCGATCTGGCCCACAAGCCAGCCACCCTTTCGATGGAAGAGGCGGCCTCGCTGCCGCTGGTCGCGCTCACCGTCTGGCAGGTGCTGGTTGAACGGGCGCGCCTGAAGGCCGGGCAGAAGATCCTGATCCATGCAGGATCGGGTGGCGTCGGAACGATTGCGATCCAGCTTGCCAAACATCTTGGCGCCACCGTCGCGACCACCACCAGCGCGGCCAATGCCGAGCTGGTGCGCAGCCTCGGGGCGGACGTGGTGATCGATTACAAGACGCAGGACTTCTCGGCGATGCTGTCTGGCTACGACGTCGTGATCAACAGTCTCGATGCCAAAACGCTGGAGGCTTCGCTCAAGGTGTTGAAGCCCGGCGGCCAGCTAATCTCGATTTCAGGGCCGCCCGACCCGGCCTTTGCTCGGGCGCAGGGACTGAACGGCGTGCTTCGTCTCGTTCTGCGCGTGATGAGCGCAGGTATTCGCCGAAAAGCCAGGCGTGTGGGTGTCGATTATTCGTTCTTGTTCATGCGCGCCGATGGCGCGCAACTCGGCGAGATCGCAAAATTGATCGAGGATGGGGCAATGCGTCCGGTGGTCGATCGTACTTTTCCGTTCGGGAAGTTGAATGACGCCATGACTTATGTCGACAGAGGCCACGCTAAGGGGAAGGTCGTCGTCAGTCTGCAGGGCACCGCCGGATCATGACACAGCGCCGGGATGACTGGGACACCGTGCAGACCCGCCATGTCGAGGCAGCAGGAACACGCTTTGCCTATCGCCGCCTCGGACCGAAAGCGGGCGTGCCGGTGGTAATGCTCAACCACTGGGGTGCGAACCTCGACAATTTCGATCCACCCATCGTCACGGGACTAGCTGCTGACAGGCCCGTCTATGCCATAAATTATCGCGGGATTGGCGCATCTGGTGGCGAACCGCCGCTGACCGTTGCGACGATGGCGGCGGACATGATCGCGGCGATCCGCGCACTCGGACTCGAGCAGGTCGATCTGATTGGCTTTTCCCTCGGCGGCTTCGTCGCACAGCAGATCCTGCTGAATACGCCTGATCTGGTACGGCGGGCGATATTGGCAGGCACCGGGCCGGCCGGCGGCGTCGGCGTCGAAAAGGTCGGTTCGATATCCTGGCCGTTGATCCTCAAAGGCCTTCTGACCTTCCATGATCCCAAGATTTATCTGTTCTTCACGGCGAGTAGACAGAGCCGCAGCGCTGCCAAGGCCTTTTTGAAGCGTTTGAGGATGCGCGAGGTGGACCGCGACAAGACAGTCGGGCTCGGCGCGTTCGGACGGCAGCTCAAGGCGATCAAGGCGTGGGGGCTGCAGGCGCAGCAACCGTTGGAAACGATCCGTCAGCCGGTTCTCGTTGCCAATGGGGATCACGACATCATGGTCCCGACCGAAAATTCGCGCGACCTCGCGCAGCGCATCGCCGGCGCCGAGCTGGTCCTATACCCCGACGCCGGACACGGCGGCATCTTCCAATATCATGAAGCTTTTCTCGAAAAGGCCAGGGCCTTCCTCGCCGCCTTAGCGGTCGACATGGAGACACGAACATGGACTACGTGACGTTCGGCCACACCGGTCTTCAAGTTTCGAACCTTGCACTTGGCACCGGCAATTTCGGCACCGGCTGGGGCTATGGCGCCGATGCCGACGCCGCGCGAGCTATCTTCAACGTTTATGTTGAGGCTGGTGGCAATTTCATCGACACCGCCGATGTCTATCAGTTCGGCCAGTCCGAGGAGATCGTCGGCGACCTGTTGAAGGGCCGCCGCGAGGATTTCGTGCTGGCGACCAAGTTTGCCAACGGCGCCGTACCTGCGCCGAATCGCCTCGTCACGGGCAACAGCCGCAAGGCGATGGTCGCCTCGGTAGAAGCTAGCCTCAAGCGCCTCAAGACCGACCGGATCGACCTCTACTGGGTTCACCATCCGGACACCGCCACACCGTCGGAAGAGATCGTGCGCGGCCTCGACGATCTCGCCCGCGCCGGCAAGATCCTCTATGCCGGGCTCTCCAATTTCCCCGCGTGGCGAATGGCGCATGCTGCTACGATCGCCGCGCTTACAAACGCGGTGCCGATTGCGGCTGCCCAGTTCGAGCACAGTCTTGTGCACCGCGATCCGGAGACCGACCTGTTCCCGGCATGCCGCGCGCTCGGCATCGCTCCCGTCACCTGGTCGCCGCTTGGCGGCGGCATGCTGACCGGCAAGTATCGCAAGGGCGAGACCGGCCGGAAGGAAGGCTTTGGCGGCCGCGTCTTCCAGGCGGAAGATAGCGCAATTCGTACTGCAACGGTCGATTCTGTGCTGGCAATTGCGCAGGAACTCGACACCAGCCCGGACCGCATCGCTATCGCTTGGGCCATGGGGCATGGCGCCGTTCCGCTCATCGGACCGCGCACACTTGAGCAGGCGCGGAGCAACCTTGGTGCCGCCGCATTATCACTCTCGTCGGAACATCTCAGTAGGCTCGATTTTGCAAGCACGATCCCGGCAGGGGCGAAAGTCTGATCAATCCCAAAGGGCGAGCGCCTCATCCGTCCGCCAACTGGCATAGCGCCGTGCCAAAACATGGCGCAGATAAGGATCTAAGCCGGAGGTAACAGCTGCACCGGTAGCTTATGTCTGGGTCGGCAGCTGCCCAACGCAGCGCCCAAGTCGGTCGCTGCGTGTCTGATTTGACGCGCCAAGGAGCGGACCAACCAAATTTCCGTTGCCTTCTAGGTTGTCCAGCAGCGGGGAGGGGTGAAGAGCGGAATGGCCGTTTCCGGTCAGGTGGATGGCGATAGCGCCATTCAGGGCTTGGCCGCTCGAAGCGGTACAACCCGCTTTCCGGCAATATCACCTACTCAGCGGCACGCGTTCCCGTCAGCAGGACCAGCAGGACATGATCAACCAGGTCGATCAACCGCTCGCGCGTAACAGGCTCCCCGGCCGGTCCGCCGTAATGGGCCAGCAATGCAACGACGGTATCACGCATAAGATCGAGTTCGACACTCGAGAGAGGCTTGTATCCCTCCCGGAGGGCACGGGCCGCGAAGCCTTCCAGTTCCTCACGCACGAAGGCGCCAAAGCGGTCGGAGACGGTCCGATATAAGTCCGGGTGCGACCGTGCCATCTCATATGTCGCGGTCACTATTTCCGAATTGCCATCGCAACTGCCAGCTTGCTCTACGAGCGCAAGCAGATCGTCGCGCATCGATGTGCCGGGGTAGCGCGGGGTCTTCATAGGGCTCAGGGTGGCAACGGCATCGGCCACGAGGTCTGCCTTCGCGGTCCAACGCCTATATAGCGTCGCCTTCGAAACGCCGGCCCGCTCTGCCACGTCCGTCATTGTCAGACCGTGATACCCATTGGAACTGAGAAGATCGAGCGCCGCATTGATGATGAGGTCGTCACGGCTGCTGTCCTGTGCGCGACCGCGCTGCGCTGGGGGCAAGCGATGTTCGTGGCTGCGAGGTTGATCGTTCATGACAACCATGTAGCAAACCCCAAAACGAAAATCAATCGTATCGAAACTCTTGCGTTTCGTATTTCGCAGCCCCATTCTTGGATCATCAGGGCGACAGCGCACCCCGCGCTGTCCCTCAGGAAAGGCTCAAGATGTTAAACTCCGATACCCACTCGATCCTCGTGGCCGGCGCCACCGGAAAGCAGGGCGGCGCTGTCGCCCGCGCGTTGCTGCAGGCAGGACGCTCCGTCCGTGGTCTGGTTCGAGATCCAGCTTCGGCCGCTGCGCAGGCGCTTGCGGCGCAGGGCGTTGAGATCGTGAAAGGCGATTATCACGATTCCGCTAGCCTTGATGCGGCGATGGAGGGGGCATGGGGGGCGTTCTCCGTACAGATGGGATCGCACCCCGGCGACCCTGATACCGAGGTAGTAACAGGCAAGGCGTTCCTTGACGCGGCCAAGCGCGCCGGCGTTGCTATGGTCGTCCACACCTCTGTCGCGCGCGCGGGCGATCAGCACAACTTCGTTGGCTGGGACGAGGGGCGCTGGGAGCCGCTATACTGGAACAACAAATCGGCCGTGAACGACATGGTCAAATCGCTAGGCTTCCGCCACTGGACGATCCTCAAGCCAGCCATGATCATGGAAGACCTCGTGCCGCCAACGGCAGATTTTCAGTATCCCTCGCTGCGCGAGCGCGGTCAGTTCGAGACCGGGATCGAAACGGAATCACACGTCGACTGGATTGCAGCCGACGATATCGGAGCATTCGCGGCGGCTGCCTTCGCTGATCCGGAGCGCTTCCACGGCCATGAGATCGATCTCGCTGCTGAGACCCTCACTATGCCCGACCTCGCGGCAAAGATCGCCGCTGGAACGGGGAAGTCCGTTTCAGCCGTGACTGTGTCTAAAGAAGAGGCGCTGAAAAAGCCGATGGGTGAGTTGGTTTACCAGCGTGAGACATGGGACAACGTCGAGGGCTACAAAGTCGACCTTGATACCGTTCGCCGTTGGGGCTTGCCGCTGACGACCCTCGACGACTTCATCGCGCAAAACCGAGACAAGTTCGCCATCGGCTAGAGCGGTTTCCATTCATTCCGGTTCATAGCCGCATGATTTGAAGTAGTTTGCACATTCGTCGGGCTTGAAGATATCGACGAGCCTGCCGATCAGGTCCCACAGGCCGCTGACGGTGCGCTCTCCTGCCTTGCGGAGCATGGCCTTGAGCCGGGAGAAGGCCTTTTCGATTGGATTGAAGTCCGGGCTGTATGGCGGGAGGAAGCGCAGGGTCGCGCCGGCAGCTTCGATCCTTTCCTTCACGGCGGCCCGTTTGTGGCTCGAGAGGTTGTCCATGATGACCACGTCGCCGGGACGCAGTTCGGGCACCAGCACCTGGGCGACATAGGCTTCGAACCAGTCGCCGTTGATCGGCCCGTCCAGCACCATCGGCGCGACCATGCCATCCATGCGCAGGCCCGCGACCAGCGTGGTGGTCTTGCGGTGGCCGTGCGGGAAGCCCATCCGCAGCCGCTCGCCCTTCCGGCAGCGGCCATGGCTGCGGGTCATGTTGGTGGCGGTCCACGTCTCGTCGATGAAGACGAGGCGTTCGGGTTCGAGGTCGATCTGGCCGTCGAACCAATGCTGCCGTTGCCTCAGGACGTCGGGACGGTCCTGCTCGATCGCGTGACCGGTCTTTTTTTGCGCGTGATCCCGTGACGCACGAAGAAGCGGTGCACCGTGCCGATACCGACCAGGGCCCCACGCTCGATCAGCCGCGCCTGAACCTCGACCAAGGTCATGTCGCCCTGCTCGGCGATCAGTTCCCGAATGAAGCCGCCGTGCGCTTCGATCTTACCTGAATGCCGGTCACCGCCGCGCGGCTTGGCAACGGCCCGGCCATGCTCCAACGCAAGCCGTCGCCAGCGGATCGCGCTCGACACGCTGACCCCGAAGCGGGCCGCTGCCGCATGGCAACTCAGCCCACCATCAATCGCTGCGACAACTCGGTCCCGAAGATCCTGTGATAGCGTTCGTGCCATCCATGCTGGCCTCCTGCCACCAGCAGGAAGGCTGAATCACAACGGCGCCGCGAAGGGAATCCCTGACGAGTCAGATCGTGTGGAAACCGCTCTAATCGCTCGCACGTCTGCATTCCACAGCCTGGCACGTCCTATTGAAAGGGCGAGACGTGCCAGGCTGAATGCCTGAGATGAGGGCGTGTGTTGCTTGCCAGCTTCGCGCCCATTCAAGCCGTTCGACAGCGATTTTGCCGCGCCCGGAAGCGGACAATCAGTTACGGCTAGGTCTGCGATAATTCTGCCGTTTCGAAGTTTTCCATCAATGACAGGTTCTGCCGACACACGCCATTCCAGAAATACGGATGTTGGGCGGCAGCCACAGTGCCAGCTACCTGATCAGATCGCGCGCCCAAAATCGCCGGAGCCGGTGGGACGGATCGTTACTCCTTTGCCCAGTAAAGGCGCATCGGGTTCTCCACGAGAAGGCGACGCTGCAGGTCCTCCCTCGGTGCAATCCGCGGAATGATGTTCACCAGCGCGCCGTCATCCGGCATATGGCCCTTCATATTGGGGTGGGGCCAGTCGGTGCCCCACAGGACGCGGTCAGGGAACATCTCGACCAGCTTGCGGGCAAAAGGCACCACGTCGTCATAGGTTGAAGGGCCAGATAGCGAGAGACGTTCCGGGCAGCTCACCTTGGTCCAGAAGTTCTCGTGCTCGCTCATCAAGCGAATAAACTGACCGAATGCAGGGCCATCCACGGGCTTCGACACATCTGGTCGCCCCATATGGTCGACCACCACCGTTACCGGCAGGCTGGTGAAGAAGTCCCAGCGCTCCGCAAGGTCGGCCGCCTCGAAATAAATCACTACGTGCCAGCCAAGCGGCGCGATGCGGTCGATGATCGCCCGATAGTAGGCGTCGGGCTTGGGGTCGACCAAACGCCGCACGAAGTTGAAGCGGACCCCGCGCACGCCGGCAGCGTCAAGCTCGGCGAGTTCCTCGTCGCTGACGGTGTCGCGCACCGTCGCCACCCCGCGGGCGCGACCTGCCGCTGCGTGCAAGGCGTCAACCAGGGCGCGGTTGTCGGCGCCGTGACAGGTCGCCTGCACGATCACGTTTCGATCAAAACCGAGGTGATCGCGAAGAGCAAACAGTTGCTCCTTGCTGGCGTCGCACGGCGTGTATTTGCGTTCTGGCGCATACGGGAAAACATCACCCGGGCCGAACACGTGGCAGTGCGCATCGACGGCGCCCTCGGGCGGCGTATAGCGTGGCGTGCTCGGGGCGGGATCCCAGCTCAACCAGTCCGCGTCCATCTGAAAGTCAGCCATCAGAGCCCCCGTGCGCCCAGTTGCGCATCGAGGCGCGGATAGACCCGGCGCGCATTCAGCTCGAACACCTTGCGCTTGTCCTCGTCACTAATCGTCAAGGCATCGACGTAGCGTTTGGTGTCGTCGAAGTACTGCCCGGTTTCGGGGTCGATCCCTCGCACCGCGCCCACCATTTCTGAGCCAAACAGGATGTTGTCCACGTCGATTACCTCGAACAACAGGTCGATCCCGGGTTGATGGTAGACGCAGGTATCGAAGTACACGTTCTTCATCACATGTTCGGCCAGCGGCGGTCGCTTCAGCATATCGGCAAGGCCGCGATAGCGCCCCCAGTGATAGGGCACGGCGCCGCCGCCGTGCGGGATGATGAACCGCAGTGTCGGGAAATCCCGGAACAGGTCACCTTCGATGAACTGCATGAACGCGATGGTATCTGCAGCGAGGTAATATCCACCGGTCGCGTGCATCGCCGAATTGCAGGACCCTGAAACGTGGATCATCGCGGGCACGTCCAGTTCCACCATCTTTTCGAAGAACGGGTACCAGGCGCGGTCATAGAGCGGCGGGGCGGAAAAGCTGCCCCCCGAGGGGTCTGGATTGAGGTTGCAGCCGACAAAGCCCAGGTCGCCGACGCAACGCTCCAACTCGTCGATCGACTGCGCGATGGAAAGGTCGCGCGTCTGGGGCAGCTGACATACGCCGATGAAGGCCTCTGGGTAGAGGTCCACGACCCGCTTGATCAGGTCGTTGGACCGCTGCGCCCAGATGCGATTGGTCGCGGCGTCACCGAAATGCGGGGCCATCGCCGATGCTCGCGGGCTGAAGATCGTCATGTCGGCGCCGCGCTCGCGCAGGAGGCGCAACTGGTTGGCCTCGATCGTCTCGCGGATCTGATCGTCCGAGATCGGTGGATAAGCCAGATCCACGTCGCCGCCCGCCTTGAACGCAGCCTTCTGGGCCTCGCGCCATTCTGTGTGCGTTGCAGGAGCCGTCGTGTAGTGCCCGTGGCAGTCGATAATCATGATGCGTGTTTTCCGTCGGATGCAAGAATGGCGGCGGCCTTGCCGGCAAGGCCGCCTGGAAG
>NZ_BAAILP010000032.1:45387-84236 GCF_054589055.1 Novosphingobium sp. 11B
TCGCGCATTTCGGCAGCACGCCGGGCGCCATGCGTGAGCATGCGCTCAAGATTGTAATCGCCGCGCTCGCGCCAATCCCAGCCTGGGAAGCTGGCGTCGAGCGAAGCGATGACCTCATCTTCGACACCTGCAGCGCAGGCCGACAACAGACATTCGGCGGACAGGGCCTCGATCCCTTTTATCATGATCGAGCGAATCATCTTGATTGCGCTGGCAGCGCCGATATCGCCTGCGATCACGCGCGGCTGGCATCCCAAGCCGGCAAGATACGCGGCACCGTCGACGGCATGCGGTCCACTGACAAGGAGCGGAACCTTCGCCAACGCCGGGCGCACCGGCGCCATCACGGCGACGTCGATGTATTGACCTCCGGCATCGGATATGGCGCGGCAGGCCGCACGCTTCGTTTCAGGCGCAACGCTGTTGAGATCGAAATACATGGTGCCGGGCGCTAGCGCCGAAGCGGCCGCTTGCGCGGCGGCAAAAGCCTGATCCGCGGTCACGACGCTGACAACGGCGTCGGCGCCGGATACGGCAGCGACGGTATCCCTGCACCCGCTCACGCCGTAGCGCGCGTAATCGGCTCGCTTCGCGTCAGTCTGCTGCGGGTCGTCGGTCTTGCGATCGTAAGCACATATGGCGACGAGGCGCTGCATCGCCCATCCTTCGCACAGTGCCTGCGCCGCTTCTCCGAAGCCGATGAATGCTAAGGGTGTTTCTCTCTCCACACCCGGCGCGTTAGACCGATCGCGAGTGATCACGCATATCGGAAAGGTTCGCGGCCTATTGCTTTTTCGGAAGTCCAAGTATCGCACACCGTTCGGAAAGTGTCCACGAACGCGGCCTGAAGAGCGGTCGGTCGCCAGTCTTCGCGATAGGTCAGCCCGATTTCCCTTCGCAGCGAAGAGCCGATGTCACCGATCTCGGTAAGCAGGCCCGCTCGCTGATCGAAAAGGAACTGATCGCGTGACATCAACGATAGCCAGTCACCCTCCAGCAGCACCCCGCGCACTACGAGAAGAGATCCGCACTCGATGCGCAAGCGCGGCGGCTCCATGCCCCGGTCGATGAACATCTGCTCCCAGCGTTGCCGCACCGGAGTGCCACGCGCCGCGATCACCCACGGAAAATCCAATAGCTTGTCGAAGCTGGCATCGGTCCCGCTCAGCGGATGGCCGGATCGTCCCACGATGACCGGATCGTCGGCGAACAAGGGTTCCTGCACGACGTCGGCCACTGGCAGGGGATCGCGCATCGCGCCGATAAGCAGATCACTTTCGCCCTGCCGCAGCATGCTGA
The DNA here is from genome assembly GCF_054589055.1 of Novosphingobium sp. 11B. NCBI lineage: Bacteria > Pseudomonadati > Pseudomonadota > Alphaproteobacteria > Sphingomonadales > Sphingomonadaceae > Novosphingobium > Novosphingobium sp. 11B. Next base: position 46,687 of record NZ_BAAILP010000032.1, read on the forward strand.
GCAATTCGAGGTAGGGGCCTTCGATCACATTCACGCTTGCTGCGGGGTAGCGTTCGGAAAACAGAGCAAGCGCCTTTGGCAGCAGTATGGCTCGGGACAATGGCATGGCGCATACGATCAGCCGCCCTCCCTGCTTTGCGCCGATGCCCCTGAGTTCATCCAGCCCCGCCAGCAACTCGGAGCGCGCAAGGCGGGCAAATCTCAGGAACCGCGCTGCCGCAGGGGTGGGCTGCACTGTTTTCCCCTGCCTCATCAGCAAGGGCACTTCCATCTGCTGCTCGAGATCGCGGGCCGAGCGATGCAGCGCGGGTTGGGACAGGCCGGTGTTCAGAGAAGCCAGGGCAAAGCTACCAGCGTCATCCACCGCTATCAATGCACGCAACTGGCCCAGAGTGATACGGCGTTCGATGTTGGGCAGGGGCGACAGCCGGGCCGCCCGGCGCACACTTCGCCCGCCGCGAACGATGTAGGCCAACGCGCGCTCGATCCGCGTACTCAGAAGCTCCCCGGCTTCGGTGGCGACAGCGCCCCCGGTCTGCCGGGCGAACAGCGTCGTGCCCAACTGCGCTTCCAGCTTGCTCACCGCTTGGGTAAGTGCCGGCTGCGATAGGTTAACGGCGCCGGCAGCTGCGCTGATGCTGCCAAGCCGGGTCGCGGCGGCGACTGCATTGAGATGGCGCAGGTTGAGGTCGAGCGGGTCAATCATCGCAACACTTCAGCATAACTTATGATCGGTTTGCAAATCGACTTTGCGCCCGGGAGCTCTCTGGAGTTCTAAGCACGCCATAACCTTTGGGATGCAGGATACGCTATGGCTAGAGTGGTGACCAGTTTCGAACGCGCGGACCGTGAGGTTATCGCAGGGCTTGCGGTCGCGGGTGTAGCGACGGTGCACGAAGCACAGGGACGAACCGGGCTACTGGGTTCGCGCCTTCGCCCAATTTATTCCGGCGCGCGTATCGCGGGTTCGGCAGTGACCGTTTCGGTCCCACCGGGCGACAACTGGATGATGCACGTCGCCATTGAGCAATTGAAAGATGGCGACATTCTGGTCGTAGCTCCCACCAGCGCATGCGAGGACGGCTACTTCGGTGACCTGCTGGCAACGTCCGCGATCGCCCGTGGCTGCCAGGGTCTGATCATCGACGCCGGCGTACGCGACGTCCGGGATCTGACCGAGATGGGCTTTCCCGTATGGTCGAAGGCAATCTTCGCGCAGGGCACCGTCAAGGCGACGCTCGGTTCGGTGAACATCGACATTGTCTGTGCGGGCCAGCAGGTCCGGCCTGGCGACGTGATAGTCGCGGATGACGACGGCGTATGCGTCGTTCGGCGCGAGGACGCCGCAGAGGTATTGGCCAGATCCCAGGCCCGCGAAGCCAATGAAGAGGCGAAGCGGCAGCGGCTCGCGGCCGGCGAACTAGGCCTGGACATCTACGACATGCGCGGTCGCCTCGCTGAAATGGGCCTGCGTTATGAGTGAGGGCATCCGCGCCATGTGGATGCGCGGCGGTACGTCGAAAGGCGGATTCTTTCTGGCCGAAGACCTGCCTGCCGATCCCGCTTTGCGCGACGCCTTTCTCCTGCGTGCGTACGGCTCCCCCGACGCACGGCAGATCGACGGGATGGGCGGGGCCGATCCGCTCACCAGCAAGGTCGCCATAGTATCCCGATCCGTTCATGACGGCGCCGATGTCGATTACCTGTTCCTGCAGGTGTTCGTCGACGAGGCGATCGTCAGTGACAAGCAGAACTGCGGCAACATGTTGGCGGGCGTCGGACCGTTCGCGATCGAGCGGGGCCTCGTGGTGCCGGCAGGCGACGAAACCGACGTCGCGATCCACATGGTCAACACCGGCAAGATCGCCGTCGCCACCATCCAAACGCCGGGCGGACGTGTGACCTACGCTGGCGAGGCCCAAATCGACGGCGTCCCCGGCACTGCGGCTCCGGTCGCGCTTGCATTTTCCGACATCGCAGGCTCGACCTGCGGCGCGTTGCTTCCCACGGGAAACGTTGTCGACGATATGGAGGGCGTACCGGTGACGCTCATCGACAACGGCATGCCGTGCGTCGTATTGCGTGCTGCCGATGTCGGTATAACCGGTTACGAGGACCGCGCGTCACTGGATGCGAACGACACCTTGAAATGCAGGATCGAGGGGATCCGTCTTGCCGCCGGGCACCGCATGAACCTCGGCGACGTGAAAGACCAGTCCGTTCCCAAGATTATGCTCGTCGCCTCGCCGCGCGCGGGCGGCGCCATCTGCGTGCGCTCCTTCATCCCCCACCGATGCCACGCCTCGATCGGCGTCCTGGGCGCGGTCAGCGTCGCAACGGCATGCCTCCTTGGCGGATCGCCGGCGGCGGAACTGGCGGCCGTCCCCAAGGGACGCCGAAAGACCCTGGATGTCGAACATCCGACCGGCGCGACAGCCTGCGTCATTGACATCGATGAAAATGGAATCGTGGTTGGCGCCGGGATGCTGCGCACGGCCCGAAAACTTTTTGATGGCACACTGTACGGCTGATCCAGCCAGCCAATCATTCTTCAGAAAGAAGCAAAAACAATGAATGACCTTGGAGAGACGACGAAGCCGCGTAGCCGCGGAGGGATCGTCGGTCAGCTCTGGTTTCAGGTGCTGGCGGGAACGCTGATCGGAATATTGCTCGGCCACTTCGCACCCGAAATCGGTGTGGCGATGAAGCCGTTGGGCGACGCATTCATCAAGCTCATCCGCATGATGATAGGCCCGATCATCTTCGTCACCGTAGTTCACGGCATCGCCGGGATGAACGACATGAAGAGCGTCGGCCGCGTCGCGCTCAAATCGATCATCTACTTCGAGGTCATCACGATCCTCGCGCTGATCTTCGGCCTAGTGGCGGTCGATCTGTGGCAGCCTGGCGCCGGCATGAACATCGACGCCGCCGCCATCGATACTGCCTCCATCCAGAGCTATGTCGCCACCGCGCATGACCAGTCGATCACCGGCTATTTCATGTCCATCATTCCCGACACCTTCGCCAGCGCGTTGGCTGAAGGCCATGTGCTGCAGGTTCTGTTCGTTGCCGTGCTCTTCGGCCTTGCGATCGCCTCAATCGGCGAGCGGGCCAAGCCAGTCATCGATGTGATCGAAAGCGCTTCGCAGGGCTTCTTCAAGATCATCGGCTACATCATGTACTTCGCGCCGATCGGTGCGTTCGGAGCGATCGCGTTTACGGTCGGAAAGTTCGGCACGGGATCGCTGCTGTCGCTGGGCGAACTCATCCTCGAGTTCTTTGTCGTTTGCGCCCTGTTCACCGCGATCGTGCTCGGCGGGGTCTCGCGGTGGTGCGGCGTCAGCCTGTGGCGCGTGATGGTCTACATCAAGGACGAGATCATCGTGGTGGCCGCAACCACCTCGACCGAGACGGTGCTGCCGCGACTCATCCAGAAATTGCGCAAGCTGGGGTGCGAGGAAAGCGTCGTCGGTTTCGTAGTTCCGGCGGGCTATTCCTTCAACCTGGACGGCACTTGCCTCTATCTCACCACCGTCGCGGTTTTCCTCGCGCAGGCAACCAACACGCACCTGACATTCTGGCATGAGCTGGGTCTGATCGCGGTTCTGCTGCTGACCTCGAAGGGTGCCGCGGGCATTGCCGGAGCAGCATTCGTAGTCTTGGCCGCAACGCTGAACACGACCGGGACGATCCCTGTCGCCAGCATCGCGCTGATCCTGGGCATCCACCGTATTCTTGCCGAGGGGCTCACCTTCGTGAATCTGATCGGCAATACGGTCGCGACCATCGTCATTGCGAAGTGGGAAGGCAAGCTGGACGAGAAAACCTTGGCAGCCGCAGTCGGCACGAATGCCAGCCGTCGTCGGCTCGGGCTGGATATCGCCGCCTAAAACCGCCTTCTAACGCAACAAAAGAATAAGCCGGCCGCCGCCTTGAGCGGCCGGCAGAGGAGAGATCATGCCTGTTTCCAACGCCCTTGCGGCTGCTCTCGCACTGTCGTCAGCTCAGGCGGCAAACCCGGAACTGCCTTTTGGGTCTCCCCTGATCGTCTCGATCCGCCCGGTTGATCAGCAATCGGCCGAGAGCACTGCAGCGCCTGTCTCCCGCCAGAGCGATGCCGGTGATGCTCCGCTTAAGCTGGACGCTGACAAGCACCCTTCAACGAAACCGGCCGGTCAGGCTGAAGCAGGTAGCGGAATTTCTGGCTTTCAAAGCACCAGTCCGATTGGTCGCGGGCTGCGTCGCCTCAAGCGTGATGGCGTCACCCTAAACTTCGACGTCGTCGACAATGTTGCGGGCAACCCAATCGGCGGGAACGACCAAGGCGTGCGGGAATCCCGTTGGGTCAGCGCCGGCACGGACGTGGATCTTGAAAAGCTGCTTGGCTGGTCCGGTACGAAGCTCCATGTCCACGGTGCCTGGTTCACGGGCGATAGCCTTGGGCGCGAAGTGATTGGCAATTCGATCAGCTTCCAGCAAACATGGCGTCCCGTAAGCGGTCCGCGCCTAACGCAGCTGAATATCGAACATGATTTTGGTAAGCTAAATGTTCTGGCCGGACGGGCAGCCGTCAATAGCTATTTCAACAACTCGCCTTTCAACTGTGTGTTCATGTCGAACACCAGCTGCCTGACCGCGTACGGTGGCATCAGCGATATCGGCATCACAGCGTTTCCGAATTCATCCTGGGCAGCCAAGGTGCGCTACGATCTGGACAAGCGCAGTTATGTCCAGCTGGGTGTTTTCGAATACAACAACGATTTAAATCTCAAAGGAAAAGGTGGCCTCGATTTCTCGTTGGGCAAAGGGACCGGAGCGCTTGTTGCCGGCGAGCTGGGCTATCAGACGACGTTCGCGCAGGAACGTCTTCCCCGGCGCTATAAGGCAGGATTCTACCTGAACACAGACGGTGGAACGAGCCCATTCTACGACATTAATGGCGGATCGTCGGCATTGACCGGCCTTGCCCGCGCGCCGCTGAGCGGCAGCCGCCTCGGCCTGTATGGCATGGTGGACCAGACGCTCCATCGGGCACCCGGAGCAAGCAATCGCAACTTCGCTGTATTCGGCCGTGTTTTCTTCAATGTCGGCAATGTGCAGCAACTCGACTGGTTCGCCTCGGCAGGGTTCGTCAAAACCGGCACATTCAAGGGTCGTGATGACGATACGATCGGCTTCATCGTATCGAACACGCATTTCAGTGACCAGCAGATTGCCTACCTGCGTGATCGACGCGCACGGGCCGGTGGCACCGGATCCCCTGCGCAAGACGAGGTCATCGCTGAGCTGAACTATGGTTTCGCGGCGCTTCCGGGTCTGCGCGTTCTTCCAAATGTGCAATATGTTTTAAATCCCGACCCCATCTACGTACCAACGCGTAAGACCGATGTGCCGAATGCGCTCGTCCTTGGCGTTCGGGTTGACCTGAAGCTAGCGCAGCTCTTTGGAGGCTAATGCAGCATTCGCGCCGCCCTAACCGTGGTTATCGAGCGAACGGCTCAAAATTTTCTGAGCCCGTTTGAGCCCCCAGAACACCTTCAGTCGGATGGCAGCTTCTGCATGAGCCCGCTAATCATTGAGCGGCAGCTGGAAGACGGGTTCTGGTTGGCAGCGGCGTCCGCGCGAGCGTCAGCTATCCCCGTGATCCAGCTCCAATCCGGACGTTCGCCTATCGGCCAGGCCAAGGCATTCAGAATCGGGAAGCTGCCGGTCCGCACCTGGGAGCGCAAAATCCAGAGCTGAGTGACCGACAAGGGTCGAGGGCGGCAAAGGCTTCTACGCGCCCATCCACGCCGTTCAACTGGGAAAATGGCGCGCCTATGAGCAGCCAGTCCGCTTATGACCGGGGCTGGGACTTTGCAGTCTTTCCTCGCTTATCGTAAATCGTCAGCTTTTAGAGCGTAAGCCGCCGTTCACGCTTGTGCGGCGTGGAACATTTCAAATCATGCTTGATCAGGACGACTAGTGGCGTGCGAGCCGGAGACCGTAGCGCTCTTGTCGGATATTTCTTCTGGCCCAACGTTTCCGACGGCCGCCGATACGCCTGCACTCAACGCTGCCATGCCGTAAGGCTTTGTCAAAATAATAGCGCCCGGTAGGTCATGCTCTACCGATGCGTCGCCCGTTGCAAACACGATGGCAATGCCCTCCCGCAGGGAGCGGGCTTTTGCGGCAAATTCGGGACCGGAGAGCCCTGGAAGGTTGACGTCCGTCACCAAACAATCGACGCGAACAGTCTGCAAGGCGGTCATCGCGTCTTCGGCATTGCCAGCGTCGACTACGACAAAACCGGCGGCCTGCAGCATGTCGGCAGTATTCATCCGGATCAGGTCATCATCTTCAACCAGCAGAACGGTGATCGACGCAGCCGTTGGTTGGGCTGCGGTCGAATCCGTGCCGGCAGCGCTAGCAGCGCCGTGATCGGTAACGCCGCGCTGTTTCTGGTTGGCGAGTACATGACGGAACCTGCGTGCGAGTGCCTCACGCGTATAGGGTTTGGACAGCAATTCGACGCCCGCATCGAGTTTGCCGCCGTGAACGATGGAATTTTCGGTATAGCCCGACGTGAACAGGACCGCGATATTCGGAAGTCGTTCGCGCGCCTTGCGTGCGAGTTCGGGGCTCTTGAGGGTTCCCGGCATCACGACGTCGGTGAAAAGGATATCGATCGGCACCCCGCTCTCGATCACGTTCAATGCGCTCGCGGCGTCGACGGCCTTGAGAACGCTGTAACCCAGATCGGTCAGTGTCTCGACGACAGTGGCACGTACCTCGGCATCGTCTTCCACCACCAGCACGGTCTCGGTGCCGCCGGTGATAGGACCGCTATCGACAATGACCTCGAAGTCCTCGGCCTGCATCGCGCGAGGCAGATAAAGCTTGACCGTCGTGCCTTCGCCAAGTTCGGAATAGATCTTCACGTGCCCGCCGGACTGCTTGACGAAGCCATACACCATCGAGAGTCCAAGGCCCGATCCCTTGCCTTCACCCTTGGTCGAGAAGAATGGTTCGAAGACCTTCTCTCGGATCTCGGCGGTCATTCCAGAACCGGTGTCGGAGACAGCTAGCATCACATATTGCCCCGCGACCACCTCATCGTGTGTGGCAGCATAGTGGTCGTCGAGATGCGCATTCCCGACCTCGATCGTGAGCTTGCCCTGCCCCTCCATCGCATCGCGCGCATTGATGGCCAGATTCAGCAAAGCGTTCTCGATCTGGGCAGGATCGATGAACGTGTTCCAGAGGCCGCCGCCCACGACGGTCTCGATCTCCACAGCTTCCCCGATCGCCCGGCGGAGCATGTCGTCCATCCCCCGGATGATGCGCGTCACGTTTACGACTTTTGGCTCGAGCGCCTGGCGCCGGCCAAATGCAAGGAGCTGGGATGCGAGCTTGGCGCCGCGCGAGACGCCGGCCATGGCATTGGCCACGCGCCGCTCGGCACGGTCGTTGCCCGCTATGTCTTTCATCAGCAATTGGAGATTGCCGGAAACAACCTGCAACAGGTTATTGAAATCGTGGGCGACGCCCCCGGTCAGCTTGCCGACCGTTTCCATCTTCTGTGCCTGGGTCAGTTTGGCTTCGGCCTTGCGGCGCTCATCGATCTCGGTGATCACGCGCGCTTCGAGGTCTTCGTTCAGCAACTGAAGTTGCTCTTCGGCGCGCCGACGATGACGAGCCTCACGTGCGAGGTTGTCAGCCTGTTCGCGCAAGGTGGCTTCGGCGGCACGCTGATGCGTGATGTCCGTATGTACACCAACCCATTCGATAACCTGTCCGGCGTCATCGAGGAGGGGCAGCGCGCGGATCGCGAAGGTTCGCCACGTGCCGCAATGACGCCGCACCCGATGCTCGAACACGAACATAGACCTGGCCGACACCGCAGCGTTCCACGTCTCGATCGTTGCGGCCGTGTCGTCAGGATGGACAGCGTCAGCCCAGCCAAAGTTCTGATATTCGTCAATGGATTGCCCGGTCAGTTCGGCCCAACCGGCCTGCTCGCCAATCATCCGTCCATCCGGACTATTGGTCCATAGCACCCCGTGGACGGCATCCATCGCCGCCCGGAAGCGGCCATTGCTGACAACGAGCGCCGCTTCGCGTTGTGCGCGCTCCTCGATATCGATGGCCAGCACGTGCACGCCGTGGACCACTCCGGCATCGTCGATGTGGGGAATATACCGCAGTTCGCAGCGGCGGTTCTGGCCATCCTTGCGCGGGAGGATCGCTTCCGTCGAAAAGCCTTCGCCCGCCAGCGCCCGGGCGATCGAGGGCCGGCGATCCTCGTAGACCGCTTCTCCGACAACTGCGGCAACCGGCTTGCCGATGATAGTGTCGGGATGCGGCCCGAACCAGTCTTCGTAACAGGCATTGGCGAAACGGTAGACATGATCGCGGTCGACGTAGGAAACGAGTAGCGGCAGCGCGTCAGTGATCCGGCGCAGTTCGGCCTCGCTTTCTGCCAGGCGACGTTCCGCATCGACACGGCCACTGTTATCGACGATCGTGCACATCACGCCGCCGACCTGACCGTCTGTCTGGTATACGGGGGTGTAGAACAGATCGAGGATCATCGTTTCCGGACCGTCGGGACGATGGAACTGGATTGGCTGATCGCGGTGCGCTACGATTTCGCCCCGCATGCCTGCTTCGAGGATCGGCCGGTTCCATTCCCAGACCTCGGGAAAGGCCTTGGCTACCGGTGTCCCGAGCGCAAGCGGATGGCGGTCCCCCGCGATAGCCCGATACCCGTCGTTGTAGAGCATGACGTGCTCCGCTCCCCACATCAGCACCTTGGCGACGGGAGAGTTGACGATGTTGGCGACGGTCGCCCTCAGTTCAGTAGGCCAAGACGCGCTATGCCCAAGGATGGTTGCCGTCCAATCGCGTTCGCTGATCAGGCGCCCACATTCTCCTCCGCCATGAGGCCAACCCTCGCTTACGCCAGCAAGGGCATTGTCCTGCCCGCGCAGGAGATCAAACGCCGCCGAGATGATTTCGTCGGAACTGCCATAGTCGCCTGATTTGATACGCTTCTCGACGTAAGCGATCAGCTCTGGCGGGAGCGAAATAAGGCGGGGGGACGGGGACGTAGGCATGCCGATCTTTTGCTGGGGAAGCGAAGCGAGTCAATGATGCTGACCCGAGTATCTAACCGGGTCCTGCCGGTGCGACGTTACTGACGTGCACCGCAATGGGCTGGTTTCTTTGGCCGGGTGACAGGTTTGCAGATGGCCTCCCCCCGATGGAATGGCGTTGCTGGTTTGGTCGACTTCCTCCAAAAACTTGGCTAGCGCATTGGCAAACCTCACCGATCGGCTTCGCATCATGACCGTTGACCTGACAAATTGCGATCGCGAACCGATCCATATCCCTGGCAGCATTCAGCCTCATGGCGCGATGCTGGTATGCGATCCCACGACGACCCAGGTGGTGTATGCCTCGCAGACGGCTGAAAACCTCCTGGGCAAACGCAACTCGAGCCTTCACGGTCTGTCGCTCGCCGAGGTCCTGGGTGCGGATGCCGCCCACGATCTTCGCAATGCAGCTGCCAAGGCGGGTGGCTCGCACCTGGCCGGCGTCCTGCTCGGCGTGTCACTTCCGAACCTCGATGTACCGATCGATGCGGTCATCCACCGGCACAAGGATTGGCTGTTCATCGAGATCGAGCCGACATCGATTCAATCCAGCGCCGCGAAGGACGCGTTGGACATGACACAAAACCTGGTCAGGCGGATCGGACTGGAATCGACCGTTGATGACATCGCCAAGATAGGTGCCCGGCTGATCCGCGGAATGCTGGGCTATGACAGGGTCATGGTTTATCGGTTCCTGCACAACGGTGCGGGCCGCGTCATTGCCGAAGCCAAGGCGAGCCACCTTGAAAGCTTCATGGGCCAGCATTTCCCCGCATCCGACATTCCCTATCAGGCGCGCCGTCTGTATCTGGTGAACACCATCCGCATGATCGGCGACGTGAACTTCGCGCCCGTCCCGCTCGAGCCGCCGCTGAGGGATGGCGCCGAACCTGTCGACATGTCCTTCGCGCAGCTGCGCAGCGTGTCGCCCATACACTGCGAATACCTTCGAAACATGGGGGTCGCCGCATCGATGTCGATTTCGGTCGTTGTGGATGGCGAGTTGTGGGGCCTGATTTCCTGTCACCACGATACACCCAAGGTTGTGCCGATGCCGCTACGCGTCGGCGCGGAACTATTCGGACAATACTTCTCCATGCAAATGGCGCTGGCCGAGCGACGCTCGGCTTTGGTCGCTGCGAACGAAGCTCGCCAGCGCCTCGGCATCATCGCCGGCGAAATCGCGCCGGGGGAGCCTCTCAACGAGGCGTTATCCCGGCATCTCGGCGAATTGAGTAGCCTCATCGCCAGTGACGGCGCCGGGGTGTCGATCAACGATAGCTGGACGGCAATCGGACGAACGCCGCCCCCTGATGACATCGTGGCCCTGGTGGAGAAAGTTCGATACCTCGCGGATGGCAACGTGTGGGCAACAACAAATCTCCGCGCCATCGGTGAACTGGTCGGCGATTATGGATCCGAGGTCGCAGGGGTGCTGGCCATCCCGATCTCGTCAGTTTCGCGCGATTATCTGCTGCTGTTCCGCAGCGAAGAGGCATTCCAGGTGGAATGGGCCGGCGAGCCGGTCAAGCAAATCGTCAGTGGTCCCCTGGGTGACCGGCTCAGTCCTCGCGGCAGTTTTGACACGTGGCGCGAGGACGTACGCGGACAATCACGGCCTTGGAGCGACGCGGAAATGGCCGTCGCTGAGGCCATTCGCGCGTACCTGCGCGACGTGGTTCTTCGCTACAACGAAGCTACTGCAGACGAGCGAGACCGGACCGAGCAGCGGCGGCGGGTGCTGAATGACGAACTGAACCACCGGGTCAAGAATATCCTCTCGCTCGTCAAATCGATCGCCCGGCAAACGGGCGCGAACGCGGCTAGTGTGGAAGATTATGCGGCGTCGATGGAAGGAAGACTGCGTGCGCTGGCTTTTGCCCACGACCAGTCACTGGAAACGGGCAGCGGGGGCAATCTGGAAACACTTATCGAAGCGGAGGCCAGTCTCCACCGCTATGGAAGCGCAGCGGATCGCGTAAGTGCTCAGGGCCCCGCCATCGGCCTCTCCGAGCGGACCTTTGGCGTGGTGGCTCTGGTTGTCCATGAGCTGATGACCAATGCCGCCAAGTATGGCGCGCTTTCGAACGATACCGGCCATCTGGCGATCTCCTGGACAATGACCGAGGGAGGTGATTGCTGTCTCGTCTGGCACGAGCACGGCGGGCCAAGAGTTTCGCCCCCGACTCGCACCGGTTTCGGAAGCAAGCTTATCCAGACCACCATGGGATACGATCTCGGCGGTTCGGCCGAGATTGACTACGACCCTTCGGGACTGAGGGTAAAACTGATCATTCCAGCCAGGCACCTTGGCCCTCATCGCAGCGGCGTCACTATGGCGCCCACCGAATCGCAATCCATTGGCGGCGTGGCGTTCCGCGACCTCGACGTACTGCTTGTCGAAGATCAGGCGCTGATCGCGATGGACACCGAAGAGATGCTCACGACGCTGGGCGCGAGCTCCGTGCGTCTGGCGGCCGATGTCGCGCAGGCAAAAAATGAGATTGCCGTCGCTTTACCGGACTGCGCCGTCCTCGACTTCAGTCTGGGAGATGATACGTCTGCTGAAATTGCGGACATCCTGCTTTCAGCGGGTGTACCGTTCGTCTTCGCGACAGGCTACGGCGATAATGTTCTGATGCCTGACCGATTTCGGAGGATTCCGGTCGTCCGCAAGCCAGTCACAGGTACCGTATTGGCAGATCATATTCAGAAAGTTCAAGCGGATCTGGCAGTCTGACGCATGCTATCTCATCGCCGGTCGAAGCCCTCGATCGGCGCGGTGGTTAGGTGGCCTGCGATAATTGGACCACAGGCGTCCGCGACAATTTTTGAGATTCATTGAGGAAACTTTCACGCTAAGATAGTTATAAAAGCAGCGGCTGCGCCCTACAGTGATGCCGATCGAAGCTCTAGAAAGGGCGCTTGACGGTGTCGAGAATGACTATGCCCCCCGCCGGTCCGGGGAACCTGCCAACGATCTTCATGCTCGCGTAGCCGCACGATTTGGCCTCGTGCCGAACTTTTTCCAGACCGCCGGTGATGCACCCGGGCTCATCGACGAGCTACCGGCCGGATGGGGTCTATTAGCACAGTTAGCCCGAGGGCTGCCATCGTTCCCAGCAGCTGCATTTCGATATTTTGGCGTTCTTGCCTTCGGATCTGACCGGAAACATTAACCCGGCCAGGTGAAAGGTGATGCTCCTAACGAGCCCGTCCTGACCTGTCCGCACCTTGTCTGCGGGTGCTGTCGCGTCCGGGGGCGTCACTTGCGACGTCTCGGACGAAACGCAAATCGCAGCGCTGATCGAGAAGGCCGTCTCGACCTACGGCTAGCCCGATATGGCGTTTAATAATGCCGGTATCCGGGCCTGACCAGCGGCTTAACCTCGGTGACTGAGGCAAAGGGCGCCAAGGGCACTACGCTGGTCCAGCATATATGCACGGAGCTATGGCTACTTCCGGGATGCACAGCTCGATGGTCCAACGACGAGAATTGGACCGCATTGCCGACGGGATGGTTTGCGCGAGATCGAAGGGCAGGTAGCAGGGAAAGCTGTCGGTAATCAGCAACGCCGAATGTCTTGAGTTGGTCGGCAGCCGGCAAAACAATTGCCGAAATGTGCAGCGAGCCTTGAATGCGAGATCATTAGCTACCAGCGTGCATCGGACGAACCGGCCTTTCGTAAGGAATGGATCTTACCGCAAGAATGCCCCTGTGTCGCCAATAGGACTGGAGCCAAACTGGCCATGTATGGGGAACGACATCCCGCTTCCGGCATTTGTCATGCGTTAGGCTGCAAGGATCCAAACATTGAAGTCGGTGCTGATCGTCGAAGACGAAATTTTCATAGCGATGGAAATTGAACGCATACTCGAGGAAGCCGGCTATAGCGTGATTGCGATCGCCGCCGATCGCCAGGAGGCATTGCGCGCCGGCGACAAAGCCGATCTAGCGCTTATCGATCTCAATCTCCGCGATGGCCCGACGGGTCCCATTATTGCGCGCGAACTCGCCGAGCAGTACGGCGTGCGCGTGGTGTACGTCACGGCTAATCCCGCTCAAATCGGCAAGCCTGCCTCCACTGCGCTCGCTTGCATCCGAAAGCCATTCACGGACGATGCCATCCTGACAGCAGTTGCGGTCGCGGCGGGAGTGGAGAATGCCTCCCTCACCCACGAGGGCGTCATTGAACTACGAACCGCGATTTGATCGTCTCAGCATTGCGGAAAGCGGGACCTCAAAGCGAACCTCCAACCCCTGTTGCGACCAGGTGCGCTTCATCGATCCGCCCATTTGCCGCATCACGCTCAGTTCGATAAGCTTGCTGCCGAAGCCGTAGTCGGAAGGTTCGTGGACCACCGCTCCTCCGCGCTCGATCCATACGATGCAGGCGTGATCGTTTTCGATCGTACAGACAATCGATACGGAGCCGTCAGTGGTGGAAAGCGCACCGTATTTGGCCGCGTTCGTCGCCAACTCGTGGAACGTCAAAGCCAGCGGCGTCGCCGAATGGTCGTCGATGATCATATCCTGGCCGCTGATGGTGACGCGTTCGACATAGGCTGCGAGCAAATCAGTAAGCATTCCTGAAAGGCTGTTCGGCCGCTTCTCGGGTCGAGATGCCTCGCTGTGCGGCCGGACGAAGTCATGTGCCCGCCCGAGCGCAAGGATGCGCTCACGCAGGTCACCAGCCACATCCGCCAGTTCGGGGCGCTGGCGTGTCGAGAAACTGATGAGGCCGCTGATGACGGAAAAGATGTTCTTTATCCGATGGCTCAATTCCTGCGCGACGATCTCGCGCTGCGCCTGGCTCATCTTTTGATCGTGAATGTCCGTGCACGTTCCGAACCACCGGGTAATAGCTCCGTTCCTGTCGCGGATCGGCAAGGCTCGCCCCAGGGTCCAACGGTACTCACCGCTGGCGTTGCGGAGCCGGTATTCAATTTCATAGGGATCCCCGGTCTCCAGGCAATGGTGCCAAGCGCTCCATGCCCGCTCCTGATCGTCCGGATGAAACATACCTTTCCATCCGGCCCCATCGGTGGAGCCGGCCGGCATGCCTGTGAATTCGTACCAACGCGCATTGTAATAGTCGTGAAATCCGTCCGGTCGCGTCGACCACACCATCTGGGGCATCGTATCGGCCAGAACGCGAAACTTGGATTCTTGCTCCCCAAGTTCATCTGTCTGATGACGGTGGGATCGACGCTGGGCAAGCTGACCCACGATGGTCGTGGCAAGCACCTCGAGGCCTTCACGCTGAACGGGAGTCAGATCGCTGCGCGGAGACCGGTCGATGACGCACAAGGCACCAAGCTGAACGCCGTCTTCCGAGACCAGCGGCGCTCCGGCATAAAACCTGATTCCGGGTTCACCGATTACAAGTGCGTTGTCGCGAAACCGAGGATCGCCCGCGGCGTCGGGCACAATCATGATACCCTGCCCATGCATCGTATGCGCGCAGAACGATGTTTCTCGGGGCGTTTCCCGGGCATCCAGCCCGGTCCTCGCCGGAAACCATTGTCGGTCGCGCTCGACGAAGCTGACCAGGGCAATCGGCGTGTCACACAAATTGGCGGCAAAATCTGTCACCGACTTCAGTACCGGGTTGCCCTCGAGCCCTTCGAGATCGAAAGCCTGAAGATCACCAAGCCGTTTCAGCTCTTCGTGCGTTTGGGCCGTGAGACTTAGTGCATATGACATTGTTTCAAGGGGCTTTCCGGCGCGACAGCGGGCACCGCTGACATCTGGCTCTGATATGGTTCTGAACCGAGCGATGTGCCGAACGATCAGAATTCTGGAGTATATAAACGCGATGGCCGCTCCAGTGCGTTAGAGCGGCCATTCGCAGTGTGGATCAGATCTTGTCGCCAAGCGCGCCCTTGACGCTGCCTTTCACATCCTGAGCAGTACCTTTCAACTGCTGGGCCTTACCCTCCGCTTCCAGCCTTTCGTTGTCGGTTGCCTTGCCGACCGCTTCCTTCA
This sequence comes from Novosphingobium sp. 11B, assembly GCF_054589055.1. Taxonomy (NCBI): domain Bacteria; kingdom Pseudomonadati; phylum Pseudomonadota; class Alphaproteobacteria; order Sphingomonadales; family Sphingomonadaceae; genus Novosphingobium; species Novosphingobium sp. 11B. The sequence goes on from NZ_BAAILP010000032.1 coordinate 61,816, forward strand.
GGTTGCCAGCGATCTTGTTTCCAGCAGCGCTTGCCTTGTCCGTGAACTCACCCATGACGGCGTCCTTCCTTACCCGGGCTCAGAGCGTGGCCCTCACGGAGAACCCGGCCCATTAGGTTAGGTTCCTAAGCGCTTTCGCTTCGCAATGGCCGAGTGCACAGCGCCATCTCGCAGGCAACAAAGTTACACGACGTCAGGCCTGAGCAATGCTCGCGTTCGGGCCTTAGTCCATCGGCTCGGTTTGACTTTGTCCGCAATGGATCGCCCGTTTGGGCTCAGCATGGCCCACCGAATCCGAATCCGCTTGGGCACGAATCTCCGGCGTAGGGCGGCACCCCGCCGCTTGCGGCGCTCCAATCGACGGCTCTCGGCGAAATCAGCCATGCATTGGAGGGGCCGAACGGCCGTACGTGGTCGGCTGCCGCCCACGCGAGCGTCGGCTATCCCGGTACCCCAGCTCTAAACCGGACGGACGCCTACCGGCCAGGCCAAGGCATTCAGAATCGGGAAGCTGCCGGTCCGCACCTGGGAGCGCAAAATCCAGAGCTGAGTGACCGACAAGGTGAAGGGTTTCGGGCGCTTGCGTACGAAAGCCTCCCATGCAGGAACCCGCGGGCCCGGTATGCTGGGCTATGGGGATTTGCGCTTTCGTGTGGTGTGGCGGGGTGAAGTGCGCGCTTTGACGGAGGCACGAGAGCAGCACAGCGGTCGGTGTCTGGATGCGCTGGAGATGTGTTTGCCGGGCTGTCGACGTTGATCCCAGGAGCGGACGCGGGCGCGGCGCGTGCCGGGGGCAAGCCGGCCATTTGACCGCCGCACGTTATGCGGGGCCATGGTGACAGGCGGATCATGCCGGGTCATGCGATGCGCTCCCGGATTGGCGGGTTGGGCCTGGGCGGCGCGCGGGGCTGGCTCCAGCGTGGGAAGGTTTCGATGACGATCATGCGCCCGCCACAGCACGGGCATGGCGCACAGGTGTCGGGCTCGGCTTCGGGCTCTGGCGCTTCCGTCTCCGGGGTGACCGCAAGCAGGCGGCGGGCGAGCGCGAGATTGTCATGGCGTGCGGCACTGGCGAGCAGGCCGTAATGGCGGATGCGGTGGAAGCCACGCGGTAGGACGTGGAGCAGGAAGCGGCGAATGAACTCGTTGGCGGTCAACGTCATGACCCGCTGGCGTTCGGGCCCATCGCGGCGATAGTCCTTATAACGCAAGGTCACGCCGTTCTCGTCGAAGGCGATCAGGCGCCGGTTCGAGATGGCGACGCGATGGGTATAGCGCGAGAGGTAGGCGAGCACCGCTTCCGGCCCGGCAAAGGGCGGCTTGGCATAGACCACCCAGCGCTTCTTGCGCGCCGGGGCAAGGTGACGCTGGAAGGCCCGTCGCCCTGTCAGATCGGTCAGGGAGCCGAAGAAGGCGAGCTTGCCGGCACCGTGCAGCGCGTTCAGCCAGGTGAGGAACAGCCGCCGGAAAAGCGCTCCCAGCACGCGCACGGGCAGGAGGAAGGCCGGACGCGAGGATATCCAGCGACTTGCATCGGGCGCGATACCGCCGCCCGGCACGATCATGTGGACATGCGGATGGTGGGTCATTGCCGCCCCCCAGGTATGCAGCACGGCGGTGATCCCGATCCGGGCGCCCAGATGGCGGGGATCGGCGGCGATGGTCAGCATCGTCTGCGCGGCCGCCTTGAACAACAGGTCGTAGACCAGCGCCTTGTTCTGCCACGCGATGTCGGCAACCTCGGCGGGTAGCGTGAAGACGACGTGGAAGTAGCCGACGGGAAGCAGGTCGGCCTCCCGTTCGGCCAGCCAGGTCCGCGCGGCGGCGCCCTGGCATTTTGGGCAATGCCGGTTGCGACAGCTGTTATAGGCGACCCGCCAGTGCCCGCAGTCCTCGCAGGCCTCGACGTGCCCGCCCAGGGCTGCGGTGCGGCAGGTCTCGATCGCGGACATCACCTTGAGCTGGGTAAGGCTCAGGTGCCCGGCATGGGCCGCCCGGTAGGCTGGCCCTGCAGAACGGAAGATGTCCGCGACCTCGAGGTCGGCGCGCACCGGTTCAACCGGCGTCGGCTGACCCTGTGGGTGCCTTGCCTTCCATCAGCGCCATCAACTGGTCGAGCGGGCTCGAGACGGCGTGGATCGTGCGGGTCGACACCTTGGTGTAGAGCGCGGTGGTCTCCAGCTTGCTGTGGCCCAGCAGGACCTGGATCACGCGGATATCGACATCCTGCTCGAGCAGGTGCGTGGCGAAGGAATGGCGCAGGGTGTGCGGGCTGACGCGCTTGCGGATGCCCGCCACCTCGGCCGCCTCCTGAACCGCGCGGTGCAGCTGCCGGGTCGAGATGGGGTCGGTGACGTTCTGGCCGGGGAACAGCCAGCCATGCGCAATCAGCACCCCGCGCTTGTGGCCATCGCGCCACCACATCCGCAGCAGTTCGAGCAACTGGGGCGAGAGCATCGCATTGCGATCCTTGCCTCCCTTGCCCTGTTCGACCCGGATCAGCATGCGCGTGCTGTCGATATCGTCGACCTTGAGGTGGGCGACCTCGGATACGCGCAGGCCCGCGCCATAAGCCACGCCCAGCGCCGCCTTGTACTTCATGCCGGGCGCGGACTGCAGCAGCCGCGCTGCCTCCTCGACGCTCAGCACTTCGGGCAGCCGGGGCACGATGCGGGTGACGACCAGAGCCCGCGCAAGATCGCGTCGCCTGAGCGTGACGTTATACAGGAAGCGCAAGGCCGACACGGTGCCGTTGATGGTGCTCGGCCTGACCCCGCTCTGATGCTGCATGAGCTGAAAGCGGCGAAGGTCCTCTTCCGTTGCCGTATCGGGAGGGCGCCCCAGGAAGGCTGCAAGGCGCTTCACATGGCGCACGTAATCCTGCTGGGTATGGGGACCGAGGCCTCGCATCATCATGTCGTGCTGCATCCGCTGGCGCAGCGGGCTGATCGGGGCGGTATTGATCGAGACAGTCATGGCAAGTTCCTCTCCGTTGAAGGAACTGCCAGTCTCGCCCCGCTAAAGGCCTACATATAACACGTTACAGTGCACCATGCGGCCTCCCGCGAAGCGGGTTCGTGCAAGGGTCGATGGCGGAAGGGGCTGCTACGCGCCCATCCCGGCCCCTCGATGGCCCGATCATCGCATTAAGAAGCGGACATTACCGGAATCAATACCCTTATGCATCCGGCGAGTACCGGTCATGATAGTTGCGATAAAATTGCCACACGCTCCAATTTCATCTCTTAACCCCGAAGTACAATCGGGCGAGACGCTGGTTTAGAATACGATTCCGGTGTGGAATGTCGCGCGTCAGAACATGCAGGATGGGTTGCCTGCGCCCGGGACCGTGATGAAATTGATGCTTGCCCTAGGCACGGTGATTGCGTCCCTTTGCTGGCGGGCGATCAGAGGCGGAAGCGTATCCCCGTCTCCCAGTTGCAGTTCTTTCCCGTTCAGCGCCGCATTGCCTGGCTGGCTTTCGACTTGTGTCAGGCTAAAGACGTCGGCGCGGCCTTTGACGCGCAGCGTGCGCGATGCGCCAGGATCGGGATTGATGGCGAGGAATGTCACCCCGCCGGATACGCCGCGCTGGCAATGGGCATAGATCCACATGTCGCTGGCGATGCCGGCACGGCGACTATCCAGCACCGTTTCGCCCATCGTGCGCTTCCACAGGTAGGCCGCCCAGTAGTTTGGCCGCGGCAGGAAGCTGCGATCGTCAAGTAGGGCGTAGTCGCTGGCCGCCAGAGTATTGTGCATCACCACCTGCACGCCTTGCAGTGCGGAGCGGGCCAACTGATCCACATAACGGAACGTATCGGCAAACGTCTTTGCATCCGGGTTTCCGCCGCAGGCGGACTCTCCCGTTTCGGTCAGCCAGAGCGGCGCGGACGGGTTGATCACATCGCCTACAAGGCGCGTGTCGGCGATCGCCCTATCGATCTTGGAAAGCCAAGTGTCAGACGTGCGGTCTATGTCCTTCGTGCCATTGCAACGTTGCGACAGGGCGCCATAGAAATGGAAGGATACGACATCGGGCCGACCTGCTCCTGCCGATGCGACCTCGAAGGTCGGGAGCTTCTTGATGAACGGTGGAAACGCGCTGCCCTCTCCCAATTCGAACGCGCCCGGGCCCAGCACGAGCGTGCCTTGCGATCGGCTGCGAACCCAGGTTGCGAAGATGCCGAAGTCCCGGCGATAGGCCGCCGCATCGTAACCGGCAGGTGGCTTAGTCCCACCGATGAGATTGGGCTCATTGGCGAATTCCGTCGCAGCAATCCTGCCGCCCAAGCTGCTGGTATAGGCGAACAGGCGTTCGGCGTCATCCGGGCGCCAAGTCCCGTCGGCGTTGCGCGATCCTACGCTGGTCGGCATCGAGGTAACGATCTCGGCGTCGCTGACCCGGGCGAATTCGACCGCCCTGCGCCACTGCTCACGGGTCAGGACCCCGTCGTAGCCCCCCGGCGCCGATGGCGACGGCTGGTCATCCTCCGCCAAGACTGTGGCATTGGCCCACGTCCCGCTGTACCGCACATAGGCAGGCGCCAGACCCCGCGCCAACGCCCGTAGCCGGCTATTCTGAAGATCGATGGGAGGGCGGTACTCAAACAGCTCCGGCTTCTCGCTCGGCTCACTGCCATATGGCTTCCAGAAACGGCCGCCGGTCAGTTCAAGCATTTCGACGTTGTAGGAAATAAAACGCTTGCTGACCGACCCCACGGTTCGAAAAGTGGCGGCATCCAGGCGGGCATCGTCAATATCTTTGCCTTGACCGAGCGCGGCATGACGTTCGGCACAGCCCGCCAGCATCGAAAGAGCCAGGCTGGCGAGAATATATTGTTGCCGCTTCACATTTCAACCTTGGATATTCGAACCTGTTGCCCATACGGTTATCGCCCCTTTTTCGTGCACCAAAACGCTGATCTGATAATTTTCTTACCTATCGGATAATCAATCAACCGCACCGATGAGTCGGTATTCAATCTCGCGAGTAGGATGAGGAAGCAGGCGACATCGCGCAGATGGTAGCTATATTTGCAATTCGGTTCCCAAGCGGAATTTCGCTTGTCGGCCAGGCTTGGGCATCTTGAATGAGAAGAGCAGGCGGGCCGCACCTGGGAAGGAAAAATTGGCTGCTGAGCGTCTCATAAGGGTCGGTCTCGCTGGGCCCGACCGCTGAATCCTGAGATTTTGCAGTCTTTTCCACACGGCAATTTTAGCGTCAGGTTGTCTGCCAATACCGGACGCTCAGCGAGCGCTGTGCGCTATATTGGAATCGACGTGGAGGACGCACTTGACCTTGCCGAAAACACCGAAATCTGAATCTACTGGCGCCCGTGTCCGGGGGCGTGCCGGGCACGGGCGCTGAGACAAAACCGACATTCGCGAGCCGCGCCGGGAACGGCAGGTCCCCATCCAACACCTGTCATTCTTGAAGCACTAATGATCGTTTCGCGAAATGCGACGGACTAGCCGCTAAATGACTGACAGATTTCAGGTGCAAAACCGCAGAAAGCTCCCATTTCGAATTTCCAGCTTTGGACAGGCAAACGTGAAAACCACATTTCATATCCAAGCATCAATCCGTCCCAATCATTGCTTCGGGCGGGAACGGCCCGAGACCGTGATGCAACCATAGTTGATGCTAGCGTCAGGACTGCGCCAGGCTCTCCAGAAATTCGTGATGCGTCATTGGACGTGAGAACATTGCAAAATCCCTAGGCTCAGGACTCACTGATCAAAGCCAGAAGAGTACGGTTGCGGCCAGGGCGAGCGCGGAGAAGAAGACGGTGGGGCAGCGATCGTAGCGCGTTGCCACGCGGCGCCAATCCTTCAAACGGCCAAACATGATCTCGATGCGGTTGCGGCGATTATATCGGCGCTTGTCGTATTTGACAGGCAGTGATCGGGATTTGCGCCCGGGAATGCAGGGCTTGATGCCCTTTTGCTCAAGCGCATCCCTGAACCATTCGGCATCATAGCCTCGGTCGGCAAGCATCCATTCGGCCTTGGGCAGGTCATCAAGCAGGGCCGCAGCACCAGTGTAATCGCTGATTTGCCCTGCCGTGATGAAGAAGCTCAAAGGACGGCCATTGGCATCGGTGACGGCGTGCAGCTTGGTGTTCATGCCGCCCTTGGTCCGTCCGATCAGGCGTCCGAGATCCCCTTTTTTACCCCAAGGCTGGACGCCGTGCGGTGGGCCTTGAGATAGGTCGCGTCGATCATGACGGTCTGGGGTTCGGCCCTCTGGGCGGACAAGCCTTCCATCATCCGAGTGAACACGCCCATCTCACCCCAGCGCTTCCAGCGGTTATACAATGCCTTGTGCGGCCCGTATTCCCTCGGTGCATCCCGTCAGCGCAGACCGTTCCGGTTGACGAAAATGATCCCGCTCAGCACCCGCCGGTCGTCCGCACGAGGCTTACCATGACTCTTGGGGAAATATGGCGACAGACGCGCCATCTGCTCGTCCGTCAGCCAGTACAGGTCGCTCATGCTCAGTCTCCTCACGGAGCCTGAATCACATCACTGCATGCCAATCAATGGGTCCTGAGCCTAAGCATGGCGTCAGGGCATTGGTTTCTCCGCCGAGCTGGCGGGCGGTTCCACCACGCGCTCTTTCCAGCCCAGAACTCTCCGGAGATGCGCCGCAACTGGAAAAGCGGCTGCGCGATGAATTCCATCAGCGGACATCTGTCTTCGCGAAACCGGACGTCTGATCCGCGAAGAGGTAAACGGTATGCATTCCCCGGCGCAACCCCGGCATTTTCCATACTGCTGGCCGAAGGAACACGATCGCACCATACGACCTTGGGTGTAAGCGTAATCGCGCAGAAAACGCGGTCACATTCGCCTGCGCAAGCCATGTGCCTAACCGAAGCTGCGGGTACAGGGTCGAAGTACATGCAGTTGCTCCTTGCCGCGCCACGGGGCGCCGGCGGGCCACATATGCAGCATGACATTGAATGAACGTCGGGTGTCATGAGCCGGCACCGCGCAAGGCCTGTGCAAGCCAACTACGCTTAAACCTCTTGCATCCACCAGAGCGGACAGCCGCTCTCAATTGCGCATCCGGAAAGATCATTCGGCCATGAAGACCAGGCTCCTACTCTCTGCCGCCAGCGCCATTCTGGCCATGCCTGCGATGGCGGCGCCCCTGCCCACGCCCGCCGCCCCGGCGATCGCCCCCCTCCATGACCTCATCGCGCCCGTCGACATTCCCTTTGAAACTTTCACGCTGTCCAACGGTCTTCGCGTCGTCGTACATACCGACCGCCGCACGCCGGTGGTGGCGGTGGGCATGTGGTATAATGTCGGATCGACCAGCGAACCGGCGGGCAAGACCGGCTTTGCCCACCTTTTCGAGCATCTGATGTTCAACGGCACCGAAAACGTGCCGGGCGATTTCTTCGCGCCGCTCAAACAAATGGGCGCTACCGATTACAACGGCACCACCTATTTCGACCGCACGAACTATTTCGAGACGGTCCCCACCAGCGCGCTGGCCCGCACGCTCTACCTCGAAAGCGACCGCATGGGGTGGCTGCTGGGGGCGATCAGCCAGCATGTCCTCGACGTGCAACGCGGCGTAGTCCAGAACGAAAAACGCCAGCGTGACAACCAGCCCTATGGGCTCGTCTCGTACCGTCAGGTCAAGGCGCTGTACCCCGCAGGGCATCCTTACGCGCATGACCCGATCGGGTCTATGAAGGATCTCGACGGCGCCACCTTGAGCGACGTCAAGGCCTGGTTCCGCGATCACTACGGCCCCAACAATGCGGTGCTGGTGCTTTCAGGCGACATCGACGCAGCGGCCGCCGGCCCGCTAGTGGAACGCTACTTCGGGGCGATACCCCGCGGCCCCCAGGCGACCGCCACGATCCGTCCCGTGCCCCCCTTGGCAAAGCCCCTGAACGAAACCATGACCGATCACGTCGCGAGCGTGATGATCGACCGCAGTTGGCCCGTGCCGGGTCTGGACAGCCCGGATTCGCCCGCGCTCGACATCGCCGCGGGCGTACTCGGCAACCTAGCCAGTTCGCGCCTCGTCGAAGTGCTGGTACGGCAGGAAAAGCTGGCGGTCAGTGTCACCGCTGGCAACGTCAGCAATGCCCATGCGGGCATGTTCGACATTCGCGTAATGGTTCGCCCCGGCGTGGAACCGACGACCGTGACCGCCCGTCTCGATGCCGTCATGACCGAGTTCCTCGCCAACGGCCCCTTGCCGGACGAAGTGCGCCGGGCGGCGACCGACCTGATCGTGAGCACCACCAGCAGTCTGGAGTCGGTTTCCGATAAGGCGCAGATGCTGGCCGAAGGCGACCTCTATGCGCGCGATCCGGGTTTCTATCGCCGCCAGCTTGATCGCATAGCTGCGGAAACGCCCGAACACGTGACCGAAGTCTCGCGGCGCTGGCTGGGGCAGCCCGCATACACGCTGACCGTCATACCCGGCACCCGCGCAGCCTACGAAGAAACCGGGGTTCGCGAGCATGCCGTCGCCGTCGATCCGACCCCGAAAGCGACCCCGCCCGAGGGTATGCGCGGCTCCTTGCCCCCCCTGGGCGAACCGGGTGCGCCCAAGGTTCCGGCGATCTCCCGCGCCCGCCTATCGAACGGGATCGAGGTAGTCTATGCCAACCAGCCCGCAACACCATTCACCCGCGTCGTCCTGAGCCTCGATGCGGGCGCTTCCGCCGATCCGGCCAACGCGGTCGGCACCCAGCAGCTCATGCTCGCGATGCTGACGCAGGGCACCGCCCAGCGCAGCGCCCGGGCAATCGCCGAGCAGCAGGAAAACCTCGGCGCATCGATTCAGACGGGCGCCTCGCTCGACCGCACCACGCTGGTGCTGTCGACGCCCAGCGTCAACGCCGCCGCCGCGCTCGATCTGTTCGCCGACGTCGCTCTATCACCCGCCTTTCCCGCCGCCGACCTCGCCCGCACGCGCGACGAGCAGCTTGCGCGCATCGCACAGGAACAGTCCACCCCCGCAGCCATTGCCGGGCGGACGATGACGCCGCTGCTGTACGGCGCCGACAGTCCCTACGCCCGCGCGCAGGGGTCGGGCGAGCCGGGAGTGGTCGCGAGACTTTCCGCCGCCGACCTTACGGCTTACCACCATGCATGGTTCCGGCCGGAAAAGGCGCAAATCTTCGTCACCAGCGAAAGGCCGCTTGCCGAAGTGCAGGCGCTTCTGGAGCGTGCGCTTGGTCGGTGGAGGGCCAGCGGCATAGCCGGGGTCAAGAACTTCCCGGCGGTGCGGGCCGTCCCCTTCCAGCCCGAAGTAGTATTGATCGATCGCCCGGAGTCGCCCCAGTCCTACATCATGGCGGGCTTCCCGACGCCGCTCGATCCCAAGGAAGAGACGTTTGCGGCAGAGATCGCCAATGATGCGCTTGGCGGCGATTTCCTCTCGCGGATCAACATGGACCTGCGCGAAGACAAGCACTGGACCTACGGCGTACGCGGCACCTTCCGCGTTTCGCAGCGGGCCATGCCCTATATCGTCACCGCGCCGGTACAGGCCGACCGCACCGGCGATTCCATCGTCCAGATCCGCCACGACATGGAGGAATTCCTCACCTCCAAGCCGCTGACGGCGGACGAACTGGAACGCTCCGCCGCCGACCAGATCCGCTCCCTCCCCGGGGCTTTCGCCAGTTCCGGCGCGGTTCTGGGCACCATGCAGCGCAATGCCCTGCTCGCCCGCCCCGACGATTACGAAGTCCTGATGGCCCAGCGCGTCCGCGCGCTGACGCCGGGCGGAGCTAATGCCGCGATCCGTACCGCGCTCGATCCGGCCCGGGGCGTGTGGGTCGTCGTCGGTGATGCGGCCAAAGTCGGCCCGCAGTTGAAAAGCCTCGGGCTCACCTATCGGCTTGAAGCCACTCCTGCCCCCGCCGCCAAGGATATCGCAGAATGATCGCCCTGTTCGCCGCCCTGCTCGCCGGAACCGCTGCGGTTGCTGCCCCGACCATCACGCCGGCCATACCTTTGGTCAGCCAGCCTCTCGGTCATGACGATCGTGGCCGCCCGCAAATCGACGTGTCCATAAACGAGCAAGGGCCGTTCCCAATGATCGTCGACACGGCCGCACAGTCGAGCCTGATGTCGCCGGATCTCGCCGCCGCGCTCAAGCTGCAGCCGATGGAGAGCGACCTGTCGATCAACGGCGCCACCGGCAGCACCAAAGCGCAGATCTACCCGGTCGATCACTTCGCCAGCGCGCTGTTCGACCAAGAGATGGTCGGCGTGCTGATGTTTCCCAACCCCGGCACGACGTCGGCGCGGGGTATCGTCGGCATGGAGCATTTCGGCGAAGGCAAGCTGACGTTCGACCGCACCAACGCCCGCCTGTCCTTCGGCCCCTCGGCGCCAGTGGAAGCTGGCTATGCCACGCACAAGGGCGAACTTCAGGGCGGGCTTCTGGTGGTGCCGCTCACGCTGGACGGCGTAGCGATAAAGGCCACCGTCGATACCGGCGCAGGCGTCACAATTGCCAATGCCGCCGCGCTCAAGGCGCTGGGCTGGAGCGCGGACGACAGCCGCCTCGTCGCGGCCGGAACCATTCGCGGTGCGACCGCTGCACAGAGCGCGATTCGTATGACGCGCATCGGCAAAATGCAGCTGGGTCCGGTCAGCCTTTCGAATGTGCCTGTCTACTTCAACTTCAGCGGTACCTCGCAAAGCGAACCCATGGTCATCCTCGGCTCGGATATCCTCAATCTGCTCGATGCCTATGCGGTGGATTTCCCTCGCGCCGAACTGCAAATTCGCATTCCCGGTCGGACATAAAGTCAAGCGTAGGCCCCACCGCCCGGGGGGATCAACATGGTGAAGATCGCTCCCGCACCGTCGTCGGCATTACGCGCGGCGACGGTGCCGCCGTGGAGCGTCGCCACGGCCTTGACGATGGCCAGCCCCAAGCCATAACCCTTACGATTGGAGCGATAGCGCACGAAGGGCTCGAAAAGCGTCGTGGCATTCGCGGGATCGATGCCCGAGCCGAAATCGCGCACCGCCAGCACGCCTTCCACGCTCAGCCCCACGAAGATCCGCCCGCCATCGGGCGTGAATGACAGTGCATTCTCGACGAGATTGGTAATCGCGGTTTCCAGCAATTGCGCCTCGCCGGCGCAGACGAAACGCGCGATCTGCGGTTCGAAATAGACGTCGATATCGCGCGAACTGGCCAGCGTCGCCGTATCGGCCAGCACCTCACGGACGACCGCGACCAGATCGACCACCCCGTTCACGTCCTGGATGCCGCCGATCTTCATCAGCGTCAGCAACTGGTTCACCAGTCCCACCATCCGGCGCACATCGCCCACCAGCTTGTCCTTGAGCGGGCTTTCGTCCATCTGCTCCAGTCGCATGCGCAGCACGGTGAGCGGGGTGCGCAATTCATGCGCAGCTGCGGACAGGAAGAACTTCTGCCGCCGCTGCATGTCCGCCGAGCGGTCGATCAGGTGGTTGGTGGCCCGCACCAACGGCAGGACCTCGCGCGGGAGGCCTTTTTCCGGCAACTGGTGATCGAGCGCTTCGGGATCAAACGAATAGGCGACCCGCGCGACCCGTCGGATCAGGATCATGTTGCCGATGACGATCGCCGCCATCAGCGCAAACGTCGCCAGAACGGCCAGCGTGAAATTGCTGCCGAACGTCCAGAACATCTTGCCGAACGCCTGTTCGCGACGATCGATGTCGGTCGGAAAGGCATGGGCCAGGCCATCGAACTCGTAATAGCGCACGCGGCCGCAATCGATGAACTCCAGCGTGCCCTTGGTGTGGCCGGCCGAAAGATCGCGATAGAGTTGTGCGCAAAGCCCCGGTGCCGCTTTGCCGGCCTGAAGCGCCACCACCCGGTCTAGCCCGAGCACCTTGAAATGACGCGGGCGACGATCGCCGTTGCCGACCACGCGATCGCCCACGCGGATATAGTAGCGAAATGCCGAATTGTGCCGCATCGCATCGTCCATCACCTTGCCGAACGCGGGCGGGGCCGGGGCCCGCGGATCACGATCGAGGTCCAGCATATAGGCGTTGACCACATCGCGCACTTTCTGGGCGCTGATGTCGAGCGGATCGGCAGCGGGAGGCGGCAGCGCGTCGAGCATCGGGCGGATGGCCAGCATGTACACCCCCGCAGCGAACAGCACGAGCATGGCGATCGCCATCTGCCCGATCATCGAGCGCAGCAGCCACGATAACGGCGAGACGCGCGGTTGCTTCTCCCCGGCCTGGGGCGGGGTCAATTCAGCTGCCAGCGTCGCCGATTTCGCTTGCTGTGTCACGTCCTGCCTCCGCTTGTGCCTCGAACTGCGGCCATTTGTCGAACGGCGGCGTCCTGGCCGCAGTCCCCAACTCCAGCCCGATCCGTGCCGTTAGCCGGTCATAGACGCGTCGCGCCGCCGTTGCATCGCTCCATGTGCGAAGATTGGCCACCATTCCTGTCAGCAGCACGGCCTGATCGTCGCCATACAGCCCATCGCTCCCGCTGGCATAGACGATCTGGAGCAGGGCGGCCTCCATCAGCGCTCCGGCAGCGTCATAATTGCCGCCCCGGCCGAAGAGCCGGGCGAGCCGGGCGCGCTCGAGCGCGGTAAGCATGTCCTGACGGCTCAGCCGGGACGCCAGGGCCTGCAGGTCAGGCTGCGTCGGCACGGTCTTTGCGCGGTCGAGCAGCACGCTCAGCAATTGCAGTTCGTCGGGCGAGATCGTCCCCGCCCGCAGAGCTGCCAGCCCCGTCGCCATCCGCGACGCAACCACGCCCTGCCGTTCGAGCCCGGCCGCGACCAAGGCGTAGAGCCGCTCCTGCCGGCGACGGTCGGATGGCGCCAGCGCCGCCAGCCAGCGCTCCATTTCCTGCGTGATCGCGGGGTTTTCCAACATGGCGACCAGTGCGCCACTCTGTCCGGTGGCCCCCTGCCCGTGTACACCGTCGGGGTCGGGCAGCGCCTGCGCGAAAGCGGCGCGCTCCATGTCCGGTGCCCCCTCGCCATCGTCACGCGGAGCGGTCGCTCGCCAGTGCCCGCGCAAGGTCGCGCGTATCGCCGCCGGACCTGCGGCAAGGGACTTCTCGATATCCGAAACCGGCGAATCGTCGACCCGCGACGCTTGCTGCTGTCGGCCGAGCGCACGCCGCCGTTCCGCCTCGACGACCGCCGGATCGTTTGCGAAGCGATTGCGATAATCTTCGTAAAGCACGGCGAACAGCCGTCGGAAATCGGCGGCTTGCGCGGCATCGGCGCGATTGCCCATTTCCACCAGCCAGTCCGCATTGGCGATGTCCGCGCCGCTCGATCGACCAAGCGCCCGCGCCTCGACCTCTTGGCCGAACAAGGCCTCCGCCAGTTGCAGGACGCTGGACGCTTCCTTGTCGTCCCCATGGCGCGCGACATAGCCAGTCAGCAGCGCGACGAAACGGGCCTGCCCGTTCGGATTCCACAGCGACCCGAGCAGCCCTGCCAGCCAGACCGGATTGTCCGGCTCCAGCGACACGAGCTTGTCGTAATAGCGCGGAATCCGGGCGCGCTGCCCCTTCGTTCCGCTCATGTCGGCGGTGACGATCTGCTTGCGGTAGAATGCGGCGATGGCGGCAGGCGACGGATGGGGATCGGCCATGAAGGCGTCGATCGTGTGCTGTTCCTGCTCGGCGAAATACGCCTCCACCAGCGGCGCCGCATAATCGCGGCCTTGGTAATGACGCATCGTATCGGCCTGCAGCGCCATCAACAGCGAATAGGCCTCTTCCTTGCGCCCGGCGAGAAACGCGTCGAGGAAGCCGGGCAGATTGCGGCCGTCGTCGTAACGGTCCGCCACCGCTCGCGCCGCCCGCAGGATGAGGTCGCGATTGCCCGGCGCCACATCGGGGATCAGCACTTTATCGACCATGAACGCGGCAGACTTGGTCGGAAGCCCGCGATCGTAGGCGATATCGCGGGACAGGGCGGCGAAGAAGCGCTGCTGCTGCGCGGTCGAAAGGCCGGCCTCGAACAAGGCCTTCACAAGCGCCGCCTGAAACGCCGTTTCCGTACCGGACTGCTCCATCCGCGCCACCATGCCTTCGTAGAGCGCGAGCTTGTCGGCGACGGAGAACGACGCGATCATGCCTTCGGGACGGGCGGACGGGTCCCTGCGGATGTCATAGAGCGCACGACTGGACGGCGGCGGCAAACTGCCGCGCGTCACCATCAGGTCCAGCATGCGCGCATTGTCCAGTAGCGGATGGCCCGCGATCTTTTCCAGCTTCGCGTAACGACCACCGCCGGTGCGGAAGAAGTCGAACAGGAATTCGTCACGATAGGGCGCCTGCTCGATAGGGGCCAGCACCAGCGCGCGCATGCGCTCGGGCGAAAGGCTGTCCATCGCCTTGGCGACCAGGCCGAACAGTTGTGCGGGCGAACCGTCGAACCCGCCCGACTGCCGTTCGCGCGCCTTGCGCGCGGTTTCGTCGGCCATCGCGGTGGCGACCTGCAGCCTGATCGCCGCATCGTCGTCGCTGCCCAGCGCCAAGGCCTGCGCAAGTTCGGTGTTGCCGGAAATGGAGGCCTGCGCCGCCAGCCCGGCGTCCACCCAGTCGGCGCTCGGCGCGGACGGCGCGGCATCCCAGCCCATCTCTCCGGCCAGCCCCTGATCCGCATTGGCGACCGCCTCGTCGGCGGGGAAATGCGAGGCGAGCACACGCGCCACCTCGGCAGCCAGATCGGCGTCGCCCAGCCGCGCCGACACCCGCCGCGCAAGGTCGGCGACAAGGCCGAGGCGTCCGTGATCGGCGATCCGCTCGGCAGGCCCGGAGGGCAGTCCTGCCGCACTGGCGGCGAACAGCGCTTTCACCGCATCGCGCGTGGCGGGCGATCCATCCTGCAGGCCACCTTCCGGCCAGGTCAGCAGCAGGCCTTCGACCAGCGTCGGATAGTATTGCCTGACGTCAAGGCCCACATCCTGATCGGCAGCGGCATTGCCTTCGGGCATACGCCGGATCAGCGCTTGCAAGGCCCGCCAGTAATCGGAGAACGCCTGCGGGTCATCGCCACGCTGTTCGCGCAGGATCGCGGTGCGCACGACCAGGTCCACGTCGTCCCGGTTGCGCAGCAGTGCTCGGTCGTAGTTGAGCAGCGCCTGTTCGACCATGCCCTGCCGGGCATAGGTATCGCCCTTTATGCGATCCACATCGACGAGCCCGGCCGCCCCGGTCATCATCGAAAAGGCCCGTTCGGCTCCGGAAACGTCGTTCACCGCCAGCAGGGTGCGGGCAAGGTCGGTATAGACGTCCGGCGGAAACTCCCGCTTGAGCGCAATCAAGCGGCGACCGTAGGCCAGCTTGTAGGCGACGTTGCCGATGGCAGGGCCGCCCTGATCGGGCTGGCCCGCCGCTCCCGAAGTTAGCGTCACCAGCGTGCGCAGGATCGCGGGACGCTGATCGCCAGCGTCTGGCAGGCTCTCGGCATAAGCGCGCAGTTGCAGCGGGAAATCGGCGCTGGCCTGCGCGATGTCGGCCAGCAGAGCGCGCAGGCGGGTATCCGGCCCTTTCATGGCCATCCGCGCCAGCACCGCGCGCACCGCCCAGCCTTGCACGCCTGCCTGCATCGTCACGAGCTCTGGCGGCGGAGGGCCGCCCTCTCCCGGGGCGATCACTGTCAGGAGCGCGCTGACCGCGGCCCCGAACGCCCCGTCGTCCGGCGTGCTTTCGGCGACGTACTGCAACATCGCAGCCGCCTCGGCATAGCGCTGCTGCTTCTTCAGCACGTCGGCCAGCTGCACCAGACTATCGACATTGCCCGGATCGGCGACGAGCGCGCGTCGCCAGTCAGCCGCCGCGCGCGCATCGTCCCCCGCCGCTGCATGGACAGCGGCAGCGAAGCGCAAGGCTTCGCCATTGTCGAAGCCTGCAACTTTCTGCATTTGGCCTAGCAGGTCCTCGATCCGGGCATCGCGGACGGCGGCGGATTCACCGTCAGGCCCGAACCGCGCGGCGTTGACGGTCAGTTGCCGCAGATAGATATCGGCATTGGTCCGGTCGGCGGTGATCAGCCTGCGCAGCGCATCGTTGGCCTCCGGCCATGCCTTGAGGCGGGTATAGACCGTCACCAGCTCATTCAACCGCGTCGTTTCGCTCATGCCGGTGATGCGGGCGAAACGTTCGATATCGGCAATCGCGGCGTCACGCTGGTTGCCCGCGATACGCAGTTCGGTGAGCAGGCCGATCTCTCCCGATCCGGCCTTTCCGGCGGCGAGCGCGGTTTCCAGTTCCTTCGTCAGGCCGTCCAGCTGCCCTGCCGCGCGGGCAGAGCGGATCAGCTGCTTGGCGAGATAGGACTTGCGCGCCGGCAGCGTCGCCTGCTGCCACAGTTGCCGCCAGCGCATCATCGCGTCGGCGTTGTCGCCATTGGCCATGGCGAGCGTGGCGATATGTACGCGCTGGTCGTAATCGAGCGCCGGATCGCGGGCTTCGAGCTGCCGCAACACGGCCAGAGCTTCGCGACGATGGCCCATGGCGTCGTAAGTGTCCGCCACCGTCACCCGTTGCGGATCGGTGGGCGGCAGCATCCGGTCCAGCGCGGACAGCCCTCCCAGCGCGTCGCCGTCACGTCCCTGTGCACGGTCCACCTCGATCCGGAAGAAGCGCGCAGGCACCGCCATCGACGGACGCGCGGCTGCCTGGGCTATCAGCGCGGTCGCCTCGTCCCGCATGTCGGCGGCGATCATCTGGCGACCCGCTGCCAGCAGCAGTTCGGGCGATGCGGTATTGCGGGTGAAGAACTCGCGATAGACCGCGACGGCGGCATCGCGCTTGCCCTGACCCAGATAGAGTTCGGCCAGAGCGGTGTAACCTTCCAGCCGGTCGGGCGCCGCAGCGATGGAGCGGCGATATTCCTCCACCCCTTCGGCACCGCGCCCGGCAAGGTCCAGGATACCCAGAAGACGCTGGCGCAAGGCCGGATCGCGCGATGCGGAAACCAGCGCGATGGCCTCGTCGAACCGGCCGAGTTCGAGCAGCGCGTCGACCTTCACTTGCGCGATCTCGGCGCTGTCCGGCCCAGCGGCGAGAAATGCGTAAGCGCCATTCATGTCCTTGCGGACGCGATAGCTCTCCACCATCACCGCCAGCGCATAGCGCCGGTCAACGGGCGTCGCCGCGAGGCCATAGGCCTGCCATGCGCGTGCAGCGGCGGCGGTCGCATCGCCCGAGGCGAGCGCCCAATCCGCCAGCCGGAGGAAGTCAGCATAACCCGCCGCACCGGCCTGAGCGGGATGATAGAGCGTCCGCGCATCGGCGGTGTCGCCCAGCAGCGCCAGAACCTGCGCACCGTGATGGCGTGCGACGGCGTCGCCGGAGCGCGTCCATCCGGCCAGTGCCGCCGGACGGGAAAGATCGCCTGCAAGCGCCGCGCGAAGAAGCAGCGCCGACTTTTCACGCGGATCGGTGGTGGCACCCGCCGCCTTGATGTAGATGCCTGCCGCCTCGCCCGCATGGCCCGCGGCATCCAGCAGCTGCGCCTTAAGCAGCCATCCGTCGGGGCCCGGAGAAAAGGCCAACGCCCTTTCCACGGCCTCGATCGCAGCCGCGCCATCGCCGCGCTGCCAGTCGATGACGGAGCGCACAAGCAGCGCCCTCGCCCGCACATGCGCCATAGAGCGCGTATCCGCCGCCGCCGCGTCGAGGCGCGCATCGAGCTGCGACGCATTGCCCGCCTGCTCGGCGGAGCGATAAAGCGCGCTCGCAGCGTTGCGATCGAAACGCGGCGCGGCCAGCAGGGCTTCGACCCTCGCGGCGGAATCACCGGCAGGCGCGGCCATGACCGGCACGGGCAGAGCGGCCAGCGCGCATGCCAGCGACAGCGAGAGCGTCAGGTGTGAAGGCTTTGTCATCATGGCGATTTTCAACTTCATGCAGGACGCGGGCGGGTACGCAGGAACACAGGACGATGGCCAGGCCAGCGACGGCACACGACCTCACACAAGTAGAGCACGAGCGCGAAGAGAGCGAACCAGCGTGACAGGTCCGTAGCGGCGATTTCGCTGCCTTTCGTCCAATGCGGTGCAGGCGCTGTACCCGAGGCATCGCCACCCGTCAGTCGCGCCAGTTCATCGAGTGGCAGGCGTTCGGCAGCGTCCCCCGCCGCGCGACCTCGATCCACCGCCCGGATCGTGGCGGCACCGACTTTGGCATCGACAAGCGCGGGGACATCTTGGTCGAGCGCGATGCTGCCGGCGAAGATCCCGGGCGCCATCTCTTCCAGCGCGATCGGACGGGAAGGCACGCCTTCGTGTTCGGCAAGGCGCGCCGTGGGCATAGTTGCCGGAGCGACCGGCGTACGCAGCACCACATTCAGCCTGTCTCCGCCGCGCCGCAACGTCAGCACGCCTGCCGCATTCTGGTCTGCAGTGCGGGTCACGAGCTTTGCCAGCCACTCGCCATAGCCGCCCCATGCGCTCCAGCTGCGCGTGCCCTCACCCACGGGGGTGGTCATCAGCGCGGTAATGCGCCCATTGCCATATTGCCAGCTGGTCAGCAGCGGATCGCCGCTTCCGGTCTGGAGGAGCACGTCCGCCCCCGAACGCCGCGCCACCGTCACATAGCCATCCAGCGCGGGAAGGCCGGTCATCTTCACCCCCTGCCATTTGGCCGCGCCGCCCGGCGCCGCAAGGGCGAAACTGCCTTCGCGCCATGCCGGTGAAGGCTTGTCCTGCGGTTGCTTGAGGTCGATCTCCACCAGGCTGAATGGGTCCGCCACCGCATAATAGCGGCCATGCCCCCAACGCGCCCATTCGGCCATGCGCTCCTCGCCGTCGGGATTGGCGCCGACGAGCGCCGTTGAGACGGTGATGCGATCCTGCGCGGCCTGCGTCAGCAATTGCTGGTAGCGCTGCTCCTCGACGCCCGCGTCGCTGATGACGAGGATGTGCTTGAAGCGCGCGGGACTGCTCTTGAGCGCGTAATAGGCCTCTTGGATGGCGGGATAGAGGATGCTCGAACCCTGCGCCTGCATCCGGCCGATCGCGCGTTCAACCGCGGGAACGTCGGTCGCCTGCTGCAGCGGCACCGACCATTGCTTCGCGCCGTAGAATTCGACGACCCCCACCTGATCCGCCGGCGTCAGCTTGGCGACGGCGAACCGGGCGACCTGCTTGGCGAGGTCTATCGGATCACCTTGCATGGAACCGGACGTATCGATGACCACCACTAGCGCCACGCTGGGCCGTTCGACCTTTTCGTCTTGCCGCAGCTTGAGCGGCAGCGCACCGGCAAGCGGCGTGCCCGCATAGCCGCCGGTCGCGAAAGCCCCGGCTCCACCCGCGTAGAACAGACCGGTTCCGCGCCCCGCCACCGCATCGAGCAACTGCTTCTGCAATGCCGCAGGGATGCGGCTCGCCGGCATGTCGTCGATCATCACCGACTGCCAGTCGCCCGGCTCTTCACTGCCGCCAAGCGCCGAAGGCGTGCGAGCGTCGACTTTCACAGTCCTGCCGAGCAGCGTCTGCAGCCTGGAGCCTCCACCCTGCTGACGCTCGCCCAGATACAGCATATGCACCGGGTCCTGCACCGCTACGACAGCGTTCAGCCCGCCTGCCGGGGTCGCCTCATTCGCCCCGTCGACCAGGACCGCGCGCAGCGGCATGAAACCGGCGCGTTCAGTCGGGAAGGCAAGATCGGCGGATGTCTCGCCCTGCACCGCGAAAGGATGGGAAAGCGCCAGGCGACGGGTTCCGGAATAGATCGCCACGCGAAGCGGAGCGTCCGTGCTTGTCCCCTCGACCCGCACATGCGCGCGCGCCAGTTCCCCGACGCGGACCGGCGCCACCGCAAGATCGGCAACGAAAGCGTCACGCGGCGCGTCGTCGAGCACGACGGCGTTGACCGGAATGCGCCGGTCCAGAAAGCCGCTGACGGCGCGGCCCCAGTCCCTGTCCAGCGAACGCCCGGATCCCGCCACCAGCACCGACCCCGTCGCGCCGACAGGGATGCGAGCCAGCGCTTCGTCGAGCGCAGCGGAAAGCGCCTCGCCCGGCAGAACCACATGGTCGAAAACCGCTTTGGCGAGCCGGGGCTGATCGCCGAGAATGGGCGGTCCGGAGCCGATCTCTATCAGGCTCAGATGGGCAGCTCCGCTCATCGCATCGGCCAGTACCCGGTCTTCCATGGCCTTACCGGTCGCATCGGCACGCGCGGACGCCCAGGTGCCGCGATCGATCACCAGCACGCGCCGTGCGCCTTCGGCCCGATGGATCAGAGAGGGCTGCATCAGCGCGACGATCAGGCTGGCGGACAGCGCCGTGCGCAGGACTTTCTGCGGCAGCCCGGCACGGCGCGCCTTCCACCACAGCAGCGGCAGCGCGAGCAGCAGACATGCCGCTTGAGGATGAAGAAACGAGATATCCAGGGGCACAAGATTACTCACGGCATCCAGCCACGCTGGAAGAGGACCCATTCTGCGACCAGCAACACGCCAGCCAGCAGCAGCAGGCCGAGGAAAGGCAGGTCGAGAGGCCAGCCTCCGGCACGCGAAGACGGTGCGATTTCCGACGGCGCTTCGGCCACGGCGCGCGTCGTGGCGCGATCAGTGAGCGAGACCGTGAGCGGCATTGCGCTGATCTCGACCTTGCCGGCCTGCCCCAGCACCGGCGCCTCGCCAAGCCCGCGCGCGGCGATGCTCGAATCCTGGGGCAACCCTGCGTCTAGATCGACGAGTTGCCGGCCGGCATGGGCATAAGGCACCCACGCCCCTTGCGAGGCCAGCCAGCGCACGGCTTGCGATACGAACAGCGGCATCGCGGGCGATCGGGAAAAATCGGCGTCACCGGTGAACAGTTCGCGCCACACCGAGATCTCCCGGGTCCTGCCCGGCGCCATGTCGACGCCGATCGGGCGACCGAGCCTGTCGGCCATTGCCGCAGCATCGAAGCGGGCAAGGCCAAGCTGGTCGAGCGTGTCGGCCAATGCGCCCTGGTCCGCGTCGCGATCGGGCATGACGAAATGGAACGCCTGCGATCCCCCTCGCGCGTCGCCGAAGACGAGTGCCGGACGGCTCCCGTCGGCAGATGCGCCGCCGCCGCGCAGTATGACTTCCGCACGGGCGGCGTCGGTCCGCACGAGGGCCGGGTCGGCGGCAATTACGCCGCTGACCGCATCGGGCGTCCCCGGCAGCACCGCCACCCGAATACGGTGCCGTTGAGGCAGCCGCAGACCGGCGCGGTCGTCGGCGGCGAAGCCATCGCCGTTCCTCAGGGCGGCGACGAGTTCCGCGCCGTCCGCAGACACGTCGCGGATCAGGAGCTTACCGGGGCTCACCTGCGCCACGCGCGGCGCGAACGGTTCGCCGTTCAGCGTCAGGGCGATCTGATCGGCGCCGGGCGGGGGGGCGTCGGCAGCGGCGGCTTCGACCAGCACGTCGGCCTTGTCCCACGCTCCGGACGCGGCAGGCACGGCCCCCAGCGCGACGATCCCGCGATTGCCTTCGATCCTGGGAGCGAGATATCCCGCCACCAGCGAGACGGCGCGCCGGGGCTGGCCGCGCGCCGCGTTCCAGCTGGCGGCTAGGCCGTAGTAATGGATTGCCGCAGGCTCTTGTGCGTGTGCGGCGAACCATTCGGGAAACGCCGAAGGAAAGACGCCCGGGTGTACTTTCGCCAGACGGGCCGGCAACAATGCCAAGTCCTCGCCTGGAGCCAGCAGCACGGTGCCGTGAAGGTCGCCCAGTCGCACGCTGCGACGTTCGGCGGGAAGCGCGGCGGCATCTGCCAGCAGCGATCGCGACGCGGCATCAAAGGCGGCGCCTGCGGTCATTCCGGCGGAAGCGTCTAGATAGAACACGTCCGCTCGGCTGCCGGCTGCCATTTCGCGGCGCGGTCCTGCCGAAGCGACCCACAAGGCCAGCACGATTGCGAGCGCCAGGAGATACGCCAGGACGTGCCTGAAGCGTTCGTGGAGCATTCGCGGCGGGGTTGCTGCCGCCGCCATGCGCCAGAACATCGCGGTCGCCACGCGCACCACCTGACGGCGCACCCGCAGCCGGTGCAGCGCGAAGAGAAGAGCCGCCAGCCCGCCCGCTCCGACGAGCACCACGGCGGGCG
Source organism: Novosphingobium sp. 11B (assembly GCF_054589055.1). NCBI lineage: Bacteria > Pseudomonadati > Pseudomonadota > Alphaproteobacteria > Sphingomonadales > Sphingomonadaceae > Novosphingobium > Novosphingobium sp. 11B. The sequence continues at coordinate 83,896 of NZ_BAAILP010000032.1, forward strand.
AGAAATTCGTCAGAATCACAGCGCCATCTCCCCCTTGCCGAAGATCGCGCCCAACTGGTCGATCACATCGCGCGCAGCATCGATGCGCACCAGCGCAGCGCCGCGCTCATGCGCGAATGTAGTGAGTCCGGCGTTGAAGGTAGCGTACTGGCGCTTGTATTCGGCAAGCCGCTCTGGCGTAATAGAGACTTCGACCAGACCGCCCTCCTCGCCGTCGTCGATCGCCAGATCGCCGGTGAAAGCAGGATTGAGCGTGGGATCGGCGTCTTCCGGGCGAACCAGTTGGACAAGCAGCAGGCGGTGACGCAGCAGGCCGAGCGCGGGCAGGACGGCATCCAGCC
>NZ_BAAILP010000032.1:84354-97831 GCF_054589055.1 Novosphingobium sp. 11B
CGCGCTCGTCGAAGAAGTCGGAGATCACCACCGCCAGCCCCTGTCGCAATCCCATCGCCGCCAGTTGCTCCGCCGCGGGCGCCAGTGCGGTGTTGCGACCCGCCTCCCACCCGGCGATGCTGCGCCCGACTCGCGCCAGACTGGCCTTGCCCGAAAGTCCGCGCGCCTGCACCGAAATCGCATCCGAAAAGGGATAAAGGCCAAGACTGTCGTGCTGCCCCAGCACGATCGCCGCCAGCGCCAGCGTCAAGCGCTGGGCGGCATGGATGCGCGGCGTCTCTTCGATGAACATGCTGCGCGAAAGATCGACTAGGAAGTGCACCGGAATGTCTTGCCGTTCCTCGAACACGCGCACGAACAGGCGACCCAGGCGGCGATAGGAATTCCAGTCGATCCCGCGCAGATCGTCGCCCGGCACGTAGGGCTTGAAATCGGCGAAATCGAGCCCCTGCCCCCGCGCCGTGCTGCGCTGTTCGGCCAGGCGGCCGCCTTTCTCGGCACGGGCGATTGACAAGGCGAACCGCTGCACTCTTGCGAGAAACACCGGATTGAACAATTCTTCAAAAGTCAGCGGCAAGGCAGTCAAGACCGGGCTCCGGGACAACAATGGTCGAGGCAGGCGGCCCAAACGCAAGATCGCATGACGGGGCCGGGCCTCAAGACCCGGCCCCTGCGGGGCGGAAATAAGCGCGCACGAGGCGGCGTTCCTGCGGGGTCATGGGCCGGTGCTCCAGCCGACCCGCATCGCCGTCGAACCGCCCGCGATTTTGCGCCGCCAGAGCGCTGGACGCACCGGCGCGGGGCGAACCTTTGCGCGTCACACTGGTCACTGGGCCGGGATTGGCGACCCCAGCGAGCCGATCCTGCATCGGCACCGCCAGCATAAGCGACAAAGCCCCGCGTGCAGACTTGAGGGCATCCTGACCATCGCGCCGCCCCTGGCTACCGCTGCCCTGTCCCTGCCCCGAATCCTGGGACTGGTTCTGGCCGCCGGACTGGCTGCGGTTCTGCTTTTGCTGCCCCCGCCCGCTGCCGGACTGCGACTGCTGGGGCTGCCCTGGCGGCATCGCGCCGGCAGACGACTGACTGCCCGGCGCGTTCGGCGCGGGAGCGGAGGCACCCGCCTGCCGGGTCTCCGCCCCGTCGGGACGGCCCGCACCTTCGGCGTTCGACCGATCGCTTGCCTTGGTCCCGCCTGCGTCCTGCGACGGCGACGGATTGCCGCGCGCAGCTTCGCCCCCCCCGCGCTGGTCGTTCATGGCCTGACCCCGCCCCGGCGAGGGACCTCTGCCATCGCCGCCACCTGCACCGCCGGAGCGCTGCCCCGCGTCACCGGCGCCGAGGGAACGCGAGTTCCGCCCGACGCCGGCTTTCAGGGACCCCGTGTGATCCATGCCCGATTGCCTGTCGCCGCCGCCTCCAGTCGGCGACGAGCCTGTGTCGCCTCCGCTCACCATCCCGGCCGGACGATCGCCCGCCGCATCTTCGCGCACGATGGCGTCAAGCCCCGGCATCGCCGCCACGGCGCCGATGATCGCCCTGGCCGGGACGCTGTCGGCCGCCGGGCGATGCAGATGCTGCTGCAGCGACGTGGCCGCGACAAGGGCGACAGCCGCAGCGACCCATGCCAGCCGCCGCGGGGCCAGCGGGTCACCCCCGCCTTCCAACGGCAAAAGGGTCGCCTGGGCCCTTTCGATCCAGGGACCAGCTTCGGCAATGGCGGCGCCGTGAAAGCCTGTGACTTGGTCATGAGCGAGAAATTCGTCGGCCGTACGCAGTCGGTCCTTTAGGCCCAGCCGCAAGTCGTGCAGCGCAAGGCCCGCCCGCACTCCCTCGTGATGGCCGCGCCGCGCCGCGACATAGGCGCCCGCGAATCCCAGCCCCGAGACGACCAAGGCGCCGGCAGCGACCATCTCCAGGCGCACCGGCACGAACCAGCTCAATCCCAGCCCCACCACGGGCATGACCGGCAGCATCGGCAGCGACACCGAAAGCGCCCGACGTAGCGCCGAAATCCGCGAGCGGCGGTCCAGCCAGGACAGCCCGCGCGCGTCGATTTCCGCCAGTCGGCTCGCCATCGGTGAAAAGTTGCTGATCATCTAAGTCCTGACTGAGCGTCGAACCATGTTGCTACTCTCCCAGGCTTGCATGAACCTTGCGGCGAGCCTTTGCGAGTGCCCAAGTTCGTCGGTTCTGGCGGCGTGCAAGGTTGCTGCAAGCCTGCCATGCGCAATTGCGGGTGCCAATTCAGCTGTCAACGCTCGGACCCTGCCTTGAACCTCGCATTTTCACGTCGTTTCTCGCACTCGCTCCCGCTGATCCTCGCAGCATTGCTTTCCACTGCGGCGCGCGCCGCGCCTCCGCCTGCGGCCCCGGTCGACATGCAGGTCGACACGCCCCGGATCGACGTGCGCCAGTTCGTCCTGCCGAACGGCCTGAAGGCGCTGGTCTATTCCGACCATTCGGTGCCCAGCGTTTACGTCGGCATCCGTTACAAGGTCGGCTCGCGCGACGAGCCTGCGGGGCGCACCGGCTTCGCCCATCTGTTCGAGCATCTGATGTTCCAGTCCACCAGCAACCGGAAGGGCGACTTCCTGCCGGTGCTGACAGCCGCCGGCGCCGCTGACGTCAATGGCATGACCACGACCGATTGGACCGAATATCATGAAACGGTGCCGACCAACGCACTTGACTTGGCGCTCTGGCTCGAATCCGACCGCATGAGCAACCTGGCGGACGGGATCACCCAGACCGAACTCGACGAACAGCGCGGCGTCGTCGAGAACGAGAAGCGCGAGAGCGAACTTGGCCCTGGCGCTCACGGGATGGAGCGCTATCTGGCGGGCTACTATCCCCCCGGGCACCCCTACGCGCACCAGACCATCGGCTCGATGGACGATATCGAAAAGGCCTCGCTCAGCGACGTGAGGCAGTGGTTCACCGACTATTACGGCGCGGGTAACGCCGTGATCGTGCTGGCGGGGGACATCGATTACGATACCGCGAAGGCTAAAATCGAGACCTATTTTGGAGCCGTCCGCCCCGGCAAGCCGGTGGATCGGATGCTGCAATGGCTGCCCGCCTTCGCCGCGATCAAGCGCGATCGGGTGTTCGAGCAGGTGGCGACGCCCAACATTACCCGCAGCTGGCCCGTCAGCAACGAGGACCCACGCGAACTCACCCTCCTGCAGCTGGCCGCGCGCACGATGGCGGGCAACCGGAACAGCCTGCTCGACCAGCGGCTCGTCAACGAACAGCACATCGCCGACGGCGTTTCCGCCACGCTGGGCGAAAGCGAACTCGGCTCGACCTTCGCGCTTAACGTCAGCCTCCATCCCGGCGTCAGCGTGGAGCGCGCCGAGGCGGCGATCGATGCCGCACTATCCGAATTTCTCCGGGTTGGCCCCTCGCGCGCTCGCATGAGCGCGGTGAGCACCGCCAGCGACGACGAGATCCTTCAACTGATGGAAAGCGCGCCCGCGATCGGTTCATGGCTGATCGGCGGCGAAGTCGATCACGGCGATCCGCTGTATTTCCTCAAGCAGCGCGCCTGGATGGTAGCCGCCACCCCGCAGGATGTTCGCGCCGTCACGGCCAAATGGTTGCAGCGCCCTTATTACGAGGTCCACACGCTCCCTACTCCGCAAGCGAGTGCCGCTGCCGCCGATGTCGATCGCGCGCATATGCCGGTGCCCGGCCCGCTGGATGTCCACGTCGCGTTCCCGCCGGTGCAGACGCAGCAACTGCCCAACGGCATGAAAATCGTCGTGGCCGAGCGTCATCGGCTGCCGCTGGTGCGGGCCAGCCTGCAATTCGCCACCGGCAGCCTGGCAGATCCCCGGTCCGGCTCGGGCGTCGCGCAGCGAGTGTTCGACCTGCTCGGCGCGGGCACCCGGCGCTTCGACGCCAATGGTCTCGCCGCCGAGATGTCGCGTCTGGGCAGCGGCATTTCCGCCAGCGCTGGGGCGCGTCAGAGCTCCGTGAACTGGGGCGCTACCGCAGGCAAGCTGGACCCGACCATGGCGCTGGTTTCCGAAGTGATCCGCCATCCCGCCTACCCGCAGGACCGTATCGACCGGCTGAACGAATCCATCGACACCGGCTTCGACGGTTACGAGCGCAATCCGGCAGGCGCCGCCGACCCGCTGCTCGAACGGGCCTTGTGGGGTGCGGATCATCCTCTGGGACGCATCACCCGGCGCGCCGACGCCCATCGCATCACCCGCGATGAATTGGTCGCCTTCCACGACACCCATGTCACCCCGGCCAATGCGACGCTGTTCGTCGTTGGCGACGTGACCCCCGCCCAGGCGCGCAAGCTGGCGGAACGATACTTTGGCGACTGGGGCGTGCCCTCCCGTGCCGTCAGCGCTCCCGCTGCGATCGGAGCAATGGCGCCACCTGCGCCAGCCCAGAACACCCCGCGCGTGATCCTCGTCGATTCGCCCGGGGCGGAGCAATCGACGATCCTTGCGGGCGAAATCGTCGCGCCGTTCGATGCGCAGACGTCTGCCGCCGAAGCGCTGGTGAACGGCGCCCTCGGCGGCAGCTTCGACAGCCGCCTCAATACGGACCTGCGGGAAAACAAAGGCTGGGCCTACAATTTCGGCAGCAGCATCGGCGGCGACACCATCGGCCCGCGCATGCTGACCGTGGGCGGCAGCGTCCAGACCGACAGGACCTCCGACAGCATCACCGCCGTGCGCAGCCAGATCGCCGCATTCGCCGCGACCGATCCCATCAGCCAAGATGAGCTCGACCGCGAGCGTGCATCCGCCCTTCGAGCCCTTCCCAGCAGCTTTGGCGGCAACGCCGCGATCCTGACCGCGCTGACCAGCGCGGCGGCGGCGGGGCTTCCCTTCAACCGGCAGGAAACCACCGCCGCGCGGCTTTCCGCCGTGACGCTGGACGATGCCCGCACGCTCGCCGCCCGCCTGTTCCGGGCCGATGCTCTGACCTGGGTGATCGTCGGCGATCTCAAGCGGGTGGAAGCGCAGGTCCGCGCCCTCGGGCTCGGCCCGGTCGAGGTCTGGGATGTCTACGGCCAGCGCCTTCGCTGACGCGCCGGCCCGAATCGATCGCGGCACCAAAGAACAGTACAAAAATGCGGATCGTTATTCAGTCCGTTTTCATTAACTTGCGGCGCTTCCCAAGCTGGCGGACACGCGCAAGACCTTGCGGCGTGAACCGCGCAAGGTCCGTGCAAGCTTGAGACCGTAGCAAAAACGCCATGATCGACAACGTCTGGGCAAAGTACCCGGACGGATAGCAGCAGGGGCACCGCGCATACTTCGGGTCGCATAAAACGACGCGGGCGCGGTTTGTGATATCGCCAGTCATGAGGGGGCATACCGTGTCTTTCACACTTCGGGTTTCATCCATAGCAATCGCAGCGGTTTTGGCCGGATCGCTTCCCGGCAACGTCCGCGCGCAGGACCAGTCCGCGCCGCAAGACAGCACGACGCGAGACGCCGCCGACGCCGCCGACGCCACCGCGATCCTCTCTACGCCTGCCGCGCCCGCGGAGCCTACGGCGATCCCCGCGAAGAAGCCGGATAAGCGCAGGAAGGCCGCATCCGAGCCGGTCGACAGCACTATCGAAGTCACCGGCAGCCGCCTGACCAATGGTGATCCCACCGCCCAGGTGCAGGTCATCACGGCGGAGGACATCAAGTCCCGCGGTGTGACCAGCGTGGAAGAGCTGATGCGGACCATCCCGCAGAACCTCAACACCATCGGCGCCATCACCAACGAACGCTCGCGCGGGCCGCTGTCGCAGCAGGAGCGCGGCAGGGCGGGCGTGTCCACCCTGGGTTCGCTGGGCGTTTCCGCCGCGAACCTTGGCGGCAGCGGCGCGGGTAACACGCTGGTCCTCGTCAACGGACGCCGCATGGCGGGCGCCGCGGGCATTGAGGACGGTTTCGTCAATCTCAACTCGATCCCGCTCAGCGCCATTGACCGCGTCGAGATCGATACCAGCGGATCGGCCGCGATCTATGGCGCCGACGCCATCGGCGGTGTCATAAACTTCATCCTGAAGAAGAACTACACCGGCACCACGATCAGCGCCCAGCACGAATTCTCCGCAAACGAGGCGAGCAGCAGCCGCGTCAACATCGCCTCGGGCTATGCCTGGGGCAGCGGCAGCATCTCCGGGACGGCGAGCTACGATCATCGCAATCCAATCAACAACCACAAGTCCGGCTACACTACCCAGAACTATTCCAGCTTCTACGACGGCGATCCCCAGTACGACCTGCGCGATTGGACCCGCGGCCTGCAGCCCGGCGTCATCTCGGTTCCCGGCTATCAGATCGACCCGACGACAGGTGAATCGATCTACGTGAGCCGGGGCATGTCCATTCGTCCCGGCGTAACGAGACGGCCGACCATTGGCGACTTCGTCTATCTGGATGACGATCAGAAGCGCGATTACGTGCCCAAGTATGCCGGCCCGCAGTCCAACACGATCAGCGGCAGCCTGAACTTCGAGCAGCACATCACCGACAAGCTGAGCATTTTCGCCAACGGTCTCTACACGCACGCCAAGGCGAGCCAGGACCAAGACTATTACGCCGGTCTGAGCGTTCAGCTAGCCCCCGGTCAATATTACAACCCGTTTCCCGCACAGTATTTCAGTCCCTACAGTCCTGCGACGACTGTCTATTATTTCCCCGATGCGGAACTGACGAACGGCGATATACCGCCTAGCCGGGCGGTCAGCACATCCGACACCTGGTCGATCAACGCCGGAGCCACCTGGCAGATCAACAAGCGTGCCAAGCTTGAGTTCGTCTTCACGACATCGACGGCCAAGAGCACGTCACATTCCACCCTCCTTGGTTCGCTGGTGACGAGCTACGGGGCCGACCCCAGCTCGCCGAGCGGCTATTCCTGCTACAACTATCAGCTTGCCTCGGGCACCTATACCGGCGCGAACCTGGCTGCCGTACAAGCCGCCTACGAGAAGCAATGCGCCGCCTTGACAAGCTCGGACCCGGCAGTGGCCTTTAACCCCTGGCGGACGGGCGCCAGCGACCCGGGAGGCAAGGTCACCGACTTCATTTACGAAGACGCGCAAGAACAGCGCCAGTCGCAGGTCAAGAATTACGAGTTGCGCCTGACCGGCTCACTGCTCGACCTGCCTGCCGGGCCGCTCGATTATGCCATCGGCGGGGAATACAACGATGACGGCGTGAACAGCCGGGAGGTCAACAACTTCACTGGCACGGCGGTCGGACGCAAGCGCTACGCCTTCTTCGGCGAGGTGACCGTGCCGATCCTGAGCGGAGCTTTCAGCCTGCCTCTGGTGCGCGAGCTGACAGTGAACGCCGCGATCCGCAACGACACGTACCTTACCGACGGCGCGATCGGCACGGTAGGCGGAATCCCCTTCGATCAGGGCGGCGAGCTTGTGTTCGCTCACAACCGCTTCTCGCGCTACACGCCGTCATTCGGCGTGCGCTGGGCCCCATTTCACGAACTGGCCTTGCGCGCCAAGTGGAGCAACGGCTTTCGCGCACCGCCCTTCACTCAACTGTTCAGCGTGGCGGGCACAAGCCAGTACCAGACGATCATATTCAACGATCCGGGCTATACCTGCACGACGGACTGCGCATTTGGAATGCAAGCCTATTACGTTCCGCAGACCACCGCTCCCAACCCCAACCTGAAGCCCCAGACTTCGCAGCAGCAGACTTTCAGCGCTTCCTGGGCGCCTACTGGCCCGCTGCACGGCCTGACGGCGGTAATGACGTACAACCACACCCGCATCCGCAACGAATACGCCAATCGTCAAGATTTGTTGTCAGTGATGAGTTCACGGGACACGCTGCTGATTGACCAGTTCTATCCGCGGGATCCGACCACGGGCAAGATCCTGGAGGCGCGCAACCTTACCTTCAACATCGCCGGATCGGAGTACGAATCGGTGAACTTCGAAGCTCACTGGCGCTTCGACACCGGCCTTGGCACCTTCACGCCCGGCGTGAACTATCTGCGCAACCTGAAGTCGGAACGCCGCATCTACCCGGGTACGCCCTCGATCAGCACGCTCGGCAAGGTATCCGGCGTCGACAAGTACAAGATCGTTGGTCAGCTGGATTGGCAGCGCGGCGATTTCAACGCGACGCTGTGGGCGTACTACACCCCCGCTTACGTCAACAACTACCTGAGCAACATGTATGCGGGCGTCGTGTCGAACGCGGAACAGGACCGGCCGGTCAGGTCGTTCACGACCTTCGACCTTACCGGCACCTGGCAGATCGCCAAATCCTTCCGGCTCAACATTGCCGGGCGCAACATCTTCGCCGCCAAGCCGCCGTTCGTCGTGATAGACTCGCGTCCCTACGACACCGCGCGCTATAATCCCGCGGGCCGCACTTTCGCTATCGAATTGCAAAAGTCGTTCTGATCGGAAATAGCAGGGCGGCGGTCACCGCGCCCAGCCCTGCTATCGTTCGGAGGTGCCCTTTTATGCGTCTGCTGCTGGTCGAAGATGAAGAAGACATCGCAGAGACACTCGTCGCCTATCTCGAAAGGCACGGCTTCGTCGTCGACGTCGCCGATTGCCTCGAAGTCGCTGAGCACGCTCTGAACGAGAACAGCTTCGATCTTGTCCTGCTCGACCGAGTGCTGCCGGACGGGGACGGCGTGTCGCTGATCGCCTTCGCGCAGGCCCGCAACCGCCCCCAGCGCTTCCTGCTGCTGACCGCCCTTGGGGACATTGACGATCGGATCGATGCCCTGGAACTGGGCGCCGACGATTACATGAGCAAACCGTTCGAGCCGCGCGAACTGCTCGCCCGGATACGCAATGTCCTGCGCCGCAATCTCAAGGGGGAGGGCGAGGTCCGCCGGTTCGGTCCACTCTCCTATCATGAGGAGAATTGCAGCTTCAGTCTCGAGGCCGAACCTCTGGCCCTGCGCCGCACTGAAGCTCTTATCCTTGAGGCACTAATGCAGCGCCCCGGCCAGCTCGTGCGGCGCGAGACGCTGGAGGCGCGGGTTTACGGATACGACAAGTTCGTCAACGGCAATTCGCTGGAATCCCAGATTTCGCGCTTGCGCAAAAACCTTTCCGACCGGCGCTCACCCTTGAAGATCAACGCCGTGCGCGGCATGGGCTACCAGCTGGCACTGGAATGAAACGCGCGATCAGAGCCACGTCACGCAAGGCTCATGCAAGCAATTCCCCTTAGATTCGACGCCGAGCCCAAGCTTTCAGCCAACGGATACCCATCCCCGATGCAAGACACGATAGAAGCGGCACGCGCCGGCGCTGCCGAATTCAAGGATACCTTTCAGCTTGTCCGGGCGGAAGTCCGCAAGATGATCGTCGGGCAGGAAGGCGTCATAGATGGCGTTCTCACCGCGCTGATGGCGGGCGGTCACGTGCTGTTGGAAGGCGTGCCGGGGCTCGGCAAGACGATGCTGGTCAGTTCCATCAGCCGAGCGGTGGACCTGCCCTTTTCGCGCATCCAGTTCACGCCCGACATGATGCCCGCCGATATCATCGGCACCACCATGCTCACCGACACCGCCACCGGCGGTCACGAACTGACGTTCCAGCAAGGCCCGATCGTCTCCAACCTGGTGCTGGCCGATGAAATCAACCGCGCAACGCCCAAGACCCAGTCCGCGCTGCTTGAGGTTATGCAGGAACGGCAAGTCACCGTCGGTCGCCGCACCATCAGGATGCCCGAGCCGTTCTGCGTGATGGCAACGCAGAACCCCGTTGATCAGGAAGGCACCTATCCGCTTCCCGAAGCGCAGCTCGATCGCTTCCTTTTTAAACTGATCGTGGGTTATCCGACGGAGCGCGATTATCACACGATCATCGAGCGCACCACTAGCGGGGAAGAGGCGACCCTCGCGCCGGTCACGGACGCCGCCACGATCAACCGGCTGCGCGGCATCGTCCGTATGGTGCCGGTGCCCGAAACGGCGCGTAGCTATGCGATCCGCCTCGTCATGGCGACGCAGCCGGGCAGCGACTACGCCCCTGACGCGATCAACCGCAACGTCGCGCTTGGAGCATCGCCGCGCGGCGTACAAGGCCTGATGCTGGCCGCAAAAGTGCAGGCCTTGCTTGATGGACGTTTCGCGGTCAGTACCGAGGATGTCGCCGGAGTAGCGATGTCCGTTCTGCGGCATCGCATCGTCCCCAATTTTCACGCCCAGGCAACCAATCTGACCTCCGACGATCTTCTGCAAGAGGTGCTGGCTCACGTGACCTCCTACTAGCCTACTTCAAAGGAAGAGAGTTAGGAGGCCTGATGAGGCTGCATCCACGGTGAGGACAACGGTCTGAATATAAGCTGGAAAGGCGATCGGTGATCGCCTTGGCGGGCTGCAGAGAGAGCGGGTTTACGGGGCCCTAATCCTTTTCTCCGCCCAGCCTCAGCGATTCTCCAGATTACAGGAAGTCGAGGCCATCATCTACACTGGGCACGGCGGAGAGTTCGGCCCAGCATCGGTCCCGGAAAAGATCCAGCCCCAGTTTTCTTCAAGTTGCTGAATGGGCTTGTTCGCAAACTCAGCACGCCTTCATCGGGTCGGCGAGCGCCTTGATTTGGTGATAGCGGATAGATTGGAGAAGCCGTTCCTGTATGTTGGTCATATCAAACATACGCGGCTCGAAGCGAAAGCAGGACCGAGGTTGAGCGGGATTTCAAGGCCGGCTAATCCAATAAATCCATCATCATGGGTCGCTATCAAGGTTTGCGTTGATTGCCTCCTGGTCCGGTGCCGGCCTGCATCTCAGGCGGCCTTCAGCGTAGTCTTCATCGCTTGAACCACCTCCGTTGTGGGTTCTGCAAGGGCCGCCACGGCCTGGATCTGGAGTGGCGCAGATATTGCGACGAGGATCGGCCGAACGGAGCCATCGGCAACAAGACCCCGATTACACTGGTAAATCCCGGCGACGCTCCCAGTTCGTCACCGTGACATTAGCCAAGAGGCGCTAGCTCGGCGTGGCCCATAAAATGGGCTCGGATCAAAAGTCATCATGCATCACTTGGGCATTCGGGTCTTTTCAGCACCAGTTTTCCGACAGGGGAATATTGGCGGGCTGTGGCCAGCAAGCTAATGAAAATTCTGGAAAGACTTCTGAACCAAGCGGGTAGCTGAAGAGGTACCCCTGCATCAGATCACAACCGATGTTGCGCAGTTGGCTCGCCTGCGCAATAGTCTCGACCCCCTCTACGACGCTGACCAATCCAAGCGAACGGCAGAGTCTGATCACCGCATCGACAATCGGCACACTGTAGGCGTTATCAAGAGCCAAGGCGAAGCTGCGATCAATCTTGACTTTGTCGAGCGGGAGGCGGTGAAGATTGCTCAAGCTGGAGTATCCGGTGCCGAAATCATCGAGCGCCACCTCCATGCCTATCGACCGAAACCGGCTAAGCGCACTGATCGCAGCATCGACGTTTCGCATCACTGCGGTTTCCGTCACTTCAATGCAGAGGCGGCCGGGATCGATTGGCGAGTTGCAGACCATGTCGAGAATCGCATTCACCGTATCTTCGCAATGCAGATCGCAAGCCGACACGTTTACTGAAAGGGTCTGCTCCCCCGGCAGGACTTCGAGGAGTTCCAAGGCCTCACGCATAGCCTTGCGTGTGAGCATATGGATCAAAGTGCTACGTTCAGCTATTTCAACAAAACGCTGCGGTGCAACTACCCCAAATTGGGCGCTTGTCCATCGCGCCAAGAGTTCGCCCCCAACTACGGTACCGGTTTTCGTCGAAACGATGGGCTGCACATCGAATTGCAATTCGCTTTCAAATTCGCTGGAATGTAATGCCGCCTCAATTGCATGGTCGTCAGTTATCCGCCGTTCAAGCTCTGGGCTGAAACGAATAGCACTGCCGGGATCTTCCCGTTTTGCGTGGTAGAGCGCATGATCCGCACGCTTGGCGAGCTCAACGGGGCTCAGTTCTGCATCGACAAAGGCTGCAAGTCCTATGGATGCCCCGATGCTTAAGTGGCGGTCGTCAATCCGCATCGGCGCCTTTAAGAGTGCAGACATCCTATCCGCGAGCAGTAGTGCGGCATCTGCATCCAGCCATAGGATCATGGCGAACTCATCCCCGCCGATACGATAGAGTGTGGCAGCGGGCCCTGCCGCATCGCGAAACAACCGGGCGACTTCCACAAGCAGGCGGTCTCCGACCAGATGGCCGAAGGTGTCGTTAACGTGCTTGAAGCGATCTAGATCAACCAATCCGACGGTCATCGCGTTGAGGTTGGCTGGGGTAGCGGCTGCCTCCAAATCTACGTAGAACCGCCCCCGATTGTAAAGCCCCGTGAGCCCGTCGCTGTCAGCAAGCAGGCGTGCCTCGCGCTCTTGCCGGCTCGCTTGTGCTGCGGTGTCGGACTGCACCGACAATTCGCGGTTGAGACTTCGAACTTGGCGCGCGATCATTATTGCGACGGCCAGAAACAAGGCGATGCACAAAACGATGACCGGCAACAGTTCGCGAACAGCCAATGACCCCGGAGCAAGGCGTTTCCAGGCAATCGTACCGATGTATTCTCCTGACCAATCGCGGACACCTGTCGAGGCTTCGCCTCGTGAGGCGTTGCTATCAGCTAGCCATCGAAGATTCTTGAGGCCAAAGCCTTTCTCCCATTCTTCCAGCAATTTGTGGTCAAGCAAACGTATGTCGACGAAAATGCGGTAGGTGGACTTGTCGAGTGTCGACGGGCCTCTTTCCCGAACGATCGGCGAGAACGCAATCAAGGCCGGGGTTCCTCTCGCCTTTCCGACAAGAACAACCGCGTCGCCCCGTCGTCTAACAGCGGCTTCATTCTCGGGAACTCTGGCAAGCAACGCCTTCAGCGTTCGAGACCCGATCAACTCAACAAGTGGCGGCTCCTGCCCTCCTGGAAGGTGCGCGAATAGCGTACGTCCATTTGCGTCAATCACATAGCTTAGGCCTATGGGAGTTCCCCATTGCGACACGATCCATGGATCTTGCATTGAGCCGTATGAATGGGCGAATGCATCGTCCCAGTGCGCATTGATGTAAGCTTCGTTGCTGATGCGAGAGCGTTCGCGATCGATAGCGCCGGATATCGAAATCGCAGCCAGCCGATCGGCGTGTTCATCCGCGTGCGACACAAGAAAGCTCACGATCAGCACTGAAGTGAGAACTGAAAGGCCGACCAAGACAGTCAGCAATGCGGTATCGGACGTGCTGCCGGCTCGCGATACGCGCAGCGCAGCACGGAATGCTTTTGCGAACGTAGCGTGAAAATCAGCCATCAACCTAAATTGGGTGAAACGCATTAACGTGCGGTAAAAACCTCATCCAAACGCGCGCTCCCAATAGGCTTAACTCATTTAGTGCGGATTCCGGGGTCATCCCGGCCACCATTCCGATTTGATCCCGGCCGGGATTCCAAGATGATGCCGGCCACCATTCCGAGCAATTCCCGGCCACCCGGGAGGGAGTGAGAAGTCCGATCG